>JAATFC010000301.1 GCA_015655435.1 Chitinophagales bacterium
AAAACTCCAATGATTTTGCGATGCGAATTTGGAACTTCCATCAGCGCGAAAAGAACTCGTCAAATAGTATTTAGATTTATAGTTGTAATTAAGACGAGCAAGAAAAGACGTCAAACGGTTATAGGTAACTAAAGATACTATTTTAGTAGGATTTCCTTCATCTAGTCCTGAGATTCCTAGTGCTTCATTTGGGACATTCGCGCCAGTCGCACCAAATGTATTATAGTCATAACCATTTAATGTAAATCCTACAAGCGCATCAATCGAGTGTACTTTATTTATACTATTTCGATAATTTAGAGTGTTTTCATTGACAAAATTAACATTTTCTACATTTGTTACAGAACCATACGGACCAGTGGATCTTCCTGTATTTACATCGCCTTGAGGAGTATGGCTATTATAAAAAACGCTTGCTTTATTAGTCACTTTATTATATACTCCAGTCGCTTTGAATATTAAGTTTTTTGCAACTTCATATTGTAAATATGCATTAGCCGAAAATGTATTTACAAACCTATCATTAAGTGTATTTTTTGCCATGGACAAAGGATTGTATCTATAGTCTGTTGTAGAATTCACATCTGGATCCAGATCTGAATTAATCAACTGACTATTCCAATAATCCAAAGAATCACCAAAAGCACCTGCCAATGGCCTATATGCCCACACATTGGAAAGAAAAGCATTAGACATATCATTCCCGCCGTAAGATGTCACAATCAAACCATATGATTTAGAATAGGAATAATTTATATTAGCACCAACTTTAAGTTTGGCCCCTATCTTTTGATCCATTACAATACGTCCCTGATACCTTTTAAAACCAGAATTAACAACAGCTCCCTTTTGGTCAAATGCATTTAATGATATAGAATAATTAGATCCATTTCCGCCGCCACGCACTGCGAGATTATAATTTTGAAAAGGTGCAGTTTGTAATATTTCATCTTGCCAATCTATACCCTTGACATTCTTATAGTCATCTATAGTATTGGCTTTTAGATAGGAAGTATCTGTATAGGCTGGGAATACTTCTTCCATAAGTTTGACAAATTCATATGGATTCATCATTTTCTGTTTCTTGGTAGCTCTATTATTACCGTAATAACCGTCCAGAGAAATAACTGGAGGCTGGTTAGAACGCCCTCTCTTAGTTGTAATAATAATAACTCCATTAGCCCCTCGTGCACCATAAATGGCTGTTGCTGAAGCATCTTTTAGAACGTCCATAGATTCAATATCAGCTGGATTAATCGCATTATTATCAGGATTCTCGACTGGGAATCCATCAATTACAAAAAGAGGCGAATTGTCTTGTGTAAGCGAGCTATTACCTCTAATAACAATGCTGCTAGAAATACCAGGCTGACCATCTGTAGAAGATACTTGCACGCCTGCTACTCGTCCGGCTAATGCTTCCTCAAATGATCTTACAGGAGCCTTTTGCATATCAGCAACATTGACTGTTCCCACAGATCCTGTAACATCTTTCCTTCTTACTGAGCCATAACCAATAACAATAACATCATCTAACGTAGGATTCAGTTCTTTAAGAATAATATTTACAACTGCGCGTTTATTTACAGGCACTTCTTGGCTTACATAAGAGACATTGTTAAAAGCCAATATTGGATTTGCGCCCTTTATAGTCAATTTATAAAATCCAACAGAATCAGTAGAGGTTCCCTGTCTTGAATTTTTGACAATAACGCTTACTCCTTCCAATGGCTTTCCTCTTGCATCCAATACATGTCCACTTATAACAGATTGAGCAAAAGAATCAATCGAAAGAAAAAACAGAGCAGTAGTAATCATGCATACGACTATTATTGAGTAGCTAAAACAATGAGTGCTTTTTCTATACATATGGCATTATTAAAAATGAATGTAAATAGTCAATCTTCTATTCTAGAATTTTGTATAAATATTTAATGATAAACAGATGGCTCTATAGATAACCCATTCTGAAAAAGCATTAAACTATCTGTGAAAAATTTTTTAAAATCATTTGCACTTCCTTGTCCGGGATAGGGTGCATAGAAGTGATCTAGTCTAGCATTTCTCCAAACAAGTATATAAGATATTTTAAAATTATATAGTAGCGGAAGCAATATAGTCGTCCACCAATCGGGATTCTGTATCGTTACGGATCCAGTCTCTGTTATGGCTGCAATTTTTTTATGGGATGAAGCTATGTTTTGCAGTAAGTACAATTGCTTTTGCATGATAGCTTTATAGTTCCACTTTTCTGGCTTATCATACGTGTCAAATCCAACTATATCTACATAATCATCACCAGGGTAACGACTCTCATAATCTTCTATACTATCAAAATTCGCTGCTGAAAAAGCTATTAGCAAATTATTGAGTCCTTTTTTGCGTTTTAAATAGTCGATTGTATACCTCCACAATGCAATAAAGTCTGCATCACTATTTTCATTCTTCCCCCACCAAAACCAACTTTGAGAATTTTCATGATATGGACGAAAAATTATCGGGATTAAATTGCCCTCATCATCTTTCAAACTATGAATAAAATTAGCCACCCTATCTAACCAAAGAGCGAATTGTCTGTTATGGCTACGTCCTGGTAACAATAAGGCAATTGTACCCTTGGTCGAATCCCATGAACTTGCCCCATTGACAGGATTATTTAGATGCCAGCTAATGGTATTAATCGCCCCCAATTTATATACCTCTTTTATGTATTCTCTCATTTTAACAAATGGGACGCTATCTAGACTCATTGATTTTCCTAATTCCAAATGCCCTATTTCCCAACCAAAGACAGCAGGATAACTTCCCACGACCTTTTTTACATCTGAAGTAGTATCCTTATATTTCCATCCAATTCCATAAGCCAAATCATCTTGATGACCAAAAAGCACTTTTTTTCCTTGTTGATATTGCAAGAAATTTAAAAGCTTATTCGTTCTCTCAGAATTTTTAATTGGATTCTGAGATGTGCTATTTATTTGAGCTATTATTTCATTCCAACTCAATAATATCAATATAAAAATGAAATTCTTCATATGAAAATTTATAAACTATTTTATTGACGACTGCAGTTAAGCCACTTGTGCAAAGCTAACCACTTATATAACCTATATATAATACTTTTTTATCAAAAAATAAAACATAAATACAAATAATCGTTTGTTAGCTTCTATTGTTTAGATGTATAAAAATATCTTATATCTTGGTTTTGAGCTGAATTGACACCTTTTAGTTTTCTTTGCAGCTTATTCTCAGACAAGAAATAAACGTAATGTTAGAATTGATTTATGATCATATTTTAACAATATCTAGATTACGGGTAACTGGTTGACTATAATGATCTATTATGTTATTCTGGGAAACGAGTGCGGACGGGCAGACGTTTTCTTTGTACATCAACGTATTACATTTTTCAAATTGGCAATTGCGGTTTCTTTTTAAACAGGGACTTAATAACTTTATAGTGTTATTTGAGCAATAGGCAGTAATTCGGTTAGCATGAAATTCATGTTTACAATGCTAACCGAAATTGCAATATATGGCTGCATAGATAACATGCCATAGATTATAGCAAATCCTTGGCTCTTTATATCATTTTGTATATCTTTCTTTAATAGATTCCAATTTGGAAGATTCATGAATCAGACTATAATTATCACAGTGTACTAATAGGTGTACTGAGTGATGTCCTACTATATGTATTTTTCGATTTACGATACATCATACTATATAGTTCATTCAATCGACTTCTTTAATCGTCCCATCTTCATATTCAGCAACTATACGTCCGTCTTTATAGTAAACTAGCGGTTGTTTTATGGAAAACAAATATTTCCTGATTTCTTTATCTGAGTTTATTTTCCATGCTTTGAGTTCCTCTCCATGCATATCGAAAGGCGATTTTTCCATCTGTCCTTTTTTTAACAACTCTTCATCGGGGGTATCTTCATAATTTCTTTTTTCTTGTTTTGAGACCCCCTCCTTATCTTTTGCGCCAATTCCTTTTCTAGATTTGTCCAAGCGATCCTGAACCAATGCCATGTTCTCCGCTATTTTTTCCTCATCGACTTTTGCATAGATCTGAGTTGTACTTAGTTTCGTATGCCCGAGCATTTTGCTTACTGTTTCAATAGGTACACCATTTTTCAGAGTAACTGTAGTGGCAAAAGTATGTCTAGCAATGTGGAAAGTAATCTCCTTGGAAATTCCACAAGTGGCTCTGAGGATTTTCAGATTCCGGTTGACTTCCTGGTTGCTTACATAGGGGGAAATAATCCTTTCAGGCATCGAGTTACCATTCCAATATCGATTCAATATGTTTATGGCATCTGTTAACAGAGGTACAAGTGATAACTCACTTGATTTTTCTCTGTACTTGTCTAACCATAGCTTACCATCATTAGAACGATAAAGATTGGATGTTTTTAAAGTCGTGATGTCTGCATATGCCAAACCAGTATAACAACTAAAAAGAAAAAGATCTTGTATGTATGCTATTTGAGAATCTGTGAATTCTTGACTCTCTATTTTCCCCAATTCCTTTATATCTAATGCTTTCCTTTGTGGCTTTGTCGGATGCTTGCGGTAATCCATAAAAGGATTAGTATTCATCCTCTTTAACCGTCGTCCCAATCCTACCACTTTGCAAAGGCGTTCCATATGTTTGTACACCCCATTACCTTCACATCTGTCATGGGATTTGATGGGCGTATTACGGATAAAATATTCAAATTGCTCTATAAAGGCATAATCCAATTTGTCTAATGGAAAATCTTTTTTCGTAAACCGGGCAATTATGAAACGTTCCAGATAAGCGAGTGTAGTGTAATAATTCTTCATAGTCCTGCTGCAAGCAAATGCTTCTGGGTGTCGTTATGATATTGAAAAAGCTCAATGATACCACGGCAATCTGTTTCTTTCGGGGACTGCCTTCCAAGGTAAGTATCTTTTATCTGATCTACCGAAAAAGGAGTTCCTTTATCCACAAGATCTCTGTAGATTTCAGTAAGCATGAATCTCACATTATCTATAAAGTTGTTCATCGCCTGCACATCCGTTCTTTTACCTCTGATCTGCTCTTTGTGTGAATCCCAATCCCCCTCGTTCATTTTCTGTTTCAGAGAGATTTCCCTTGAGATTCCGTTGACTGTGATTCTAGCAAACAAATAGGCTATTTGCTTTTCATACCTTGATTTTCTGACGATAAAGTCGACACTGAAAGTGTTGTTTGATTTCATTTCAAGTATTTTAATGTTGACAAATACGAGAAACCTTACTGGTGAAATCTCCGAAAAAAAGTCTCACTAAAATCGTTCAAAATGATCCAAAACGATCTAAGTTAATTTAAAATAATACAATGATATTCAATTTATTATAAGGATTCTGTGAGACAATTTACATCTCCAAAAAGACTCACGGATTATCTCACAGAAACTTTGCATTCAATTGTATTTAAATGGATCAGAAATAAAGGGAAAACTGACTTTTTTCTGCTCTTTTTCCATCAAAAACGATACTTCAATATTGTCTAAAAAATCATAACTAATTGAAATACAATTAAATAAAGTTCAATTGCCGCTAAAAACAAAAAAGCTAGACCATTTTGTTGATCTAGCTTTTTGTCGGGGCGGCAGGATTCGAACCTGCGACCTCCTGGTCCCAAACCAGGCGCGATAACCGGGCTACGCTACGCCCCGATTCCGTATAACGTTTTCGCGTTTGCGGGTTGCAAAAATAAGGGAGGATTTTTTCTTAACAAAATTTTTCTTCAAATAATTTATGCTGGTGCTCAATACCATCCATCCTTTATAGATTCCACTCAAATAAAATGATGTAACGATTTGCCATTTTGGGTGTAAGTTTGATTTATGCTAAAACAGTTTTCAATTGTATGGAACAGCTTTGTCATGGCTTTGCAGGAACTCAAGGTCAATAAGTTGCGTACATTCCTTTCACTGTTTGGCATTACGATTGGTATTTTTTGCATTATTGGCGTACTGGCGACTGTCGACAGTTTGAAACTGAAAGTCAAGAAAGACATTGACGCAATTGGGACCAATACGGTTTATATTGACAAATGGGAATATCTAAACACTTCCGACTATCCTTGGTGGAAATTTGTTAATCGTCCGTCGGCCAAATATTCTGAGCTTAAACTATTGCAGGAACGGATGACATTGGCTGGTCACATTTGCTTTCTGGCCAACCAGACTGTCAATTTACACTATAAAAAGTTTAATTACAGCAATGTAACAATCAATGGGGTTTCGGAAGAATATGACAAAATCCAAAACGTAGAGGTTGAATACGGGCGTTATATCAACCAAAGTGAATTTGTACATGGAGGGGCGGTTGGAATCATCGGCTCTGAAGTCGCCGTGCAGTTGTTCGGTTCATCTCAGGCGGCTGTTGGAAAACCATTGATGATTGCCAGCAAAAAGATTACCGTGATTGGTGTGACGAAAAAAACGGGGAGCGGTCTTATTGATGTAGACCATGCCGTTACGATTCCCTATTTCTGTTATGCCAGTATTTTCAGTACTATTAACGAAAACAATTCTCCGGTATTGATTGTCATGGCAAAGCCCGGAATATCCAATACAGCAATGCTGGATGAGCTGCGGGGTGCGATGCGACAGATAAGACGATTGAGCCCTCGACATGAAGACAATTTTGCGTTGAACGATATTAACGTATTGAGCAAAAGTACCGAATCCATTTTTGCCTCTTTGAATATGGGTGGTGCATTGATAGCTGGACTATCCTTGTTGGTTGGCGGATTTGGCGTCGCCAATATCATGTTCGTAACGGTAAGGGAAAGAACAAGTCAGATTGGTTTGAAAAAAGCCATCGGGGCAAAGAAAGGAACGATATTGACGGAATTCCTTTTGGAAAGTGCTTTTCTCTGTGTATTGGGTGGTTTGCTTGGATTGATTTTCGTTTATGTATTGACTGTATTTCTCAATAAAGTTATGCCGTTCCCGATTGTCATTTCTCCAGGAATCATAAGTATTGCATTCTCTATTTGTATCATATTGGGCATTTTGTCAGGTATCATTCCAGCTTTGATTGCAGCGAGGATGAATCCTGTGGATGCAATTCGGAGCAAATAGTAATTTGAAAATGATTATATTTTTATAGTCAGCTAATTATAACTCATATATTATAACTCATAACTCCTTCCTACCTTTGTCGCAAAAAAAGGATTTAACAAGTGGCAATTATTTTAGGAATAGAATCCTCTTGCGATGATACGAGTGCTGCGGTCTGCAAAGACGGTAAAATATTATCCAATTTCATCGCTTCGCAAAAAATACATGAAGAATACGGCGGTGTCGTACCCGAGTTGGCGAGTCGTGCCCATATCCAAAATATCGTTCCTGTCGTAGATACCGCTTTGAAAAAAGCAGGAATTTCCAAAAAAGATATTGATGCTATTGCATTCACGCAGGCTCCTGGTTTGATTGGAAGTTTGTTGGTGGGCGCACAGTTTGCCAAGTCCATGGCGCTGGCATTGCATATTCCCTTGATAGCCGTGCACCACATGCAGGCGCATGTATTGGCCAATATCATTCCCTCCGGTGAAAATGACGCAGACCCTAAACCGACATTTCCGTTTCTGTGTTTGACTGTCAGTGGTGGACATACACAGATTGTATTGGCTCACAGCCCGTTGCACTTGGAAGTATTGGGGCAGACGATCGACGATGCAGCAGGAGAGGCTTTTGACAAAACGGCCAAGCTATTGGGCTTGCCTTATCCGGGAGGTCCGCTGATTGACAAATACGCAAAAGAAGGGAATCTCGACGCTTTTGTTTTTGCCAAACCACAAATCCCAAATCTCGATTTTAGTTTTAGCGGATTGAAAACTTCTGTTCTCTATTTTCTCAATAAGGAAAAACAAAAAGATTCAGATTTTGTTGAAAAAAACAAAATGGACCTATGTGCTTCGATTCAGAAGACAATCATTGACATATTGATGAAAAAAGTAAAAAAGGCAGTCGAGCAAACGGGCATTCACCAAGTGTGCATTGCCGGAGGTGTGAGTGCCAATAGCGGCTTGCGAAATGCGTTTACGGAACTGGGCAGAAAGCATGGTTGGAAGACATTTTGTCCACCGTTCCAATATTGTACGGACAATGGCGGGATGATTGCGATTACGGGCTACTATAAGTTTTTGGAAAACAATTTTACGGATTTGACCGTGAGCCCGACAGCAAGAGCGGCTTGGTAAAATAAAATGGCAACTTTTTTGCATAAGATTAATTGATACAATTAAACACAATAAAATGAAACAGAAATTTTCTATTTTTTCATTGGCACTGGCGCTATCTATTTTTTTGCTTTCCTGTGGTTCTACTTCCCATACGGTGGATGGTGTGAAACTGAATGGTTCTTATGTATTGAACAACGTAACTATTAGCGGCATTAGTGGCGGTAGCGTAACGCAGACGCAAGCTGGCAATGCAACGGCAACCGTTACCCACAATGTAAAAATTAATTCGTTGATTTTCGACGATGCAGCTCCTGATTGTTTCAAAGGAAGCACTTGGGTATTGCCGCACAACGGTTATGGAAGCTATACTATCAATGGTGATGCGGAATGTGGTCCTGGCTCAAGAAGCATCGTTTGGTCAATCCGTACGGATGCCAATAAACAAAAAATATTTCAATTGAAAGTCATCAACGGTGCCAAAGCAAAAACAGTAACGACTGGTTATTTGTTAAACGTTACGAACCTTTCTCAGAATGGTTTCAGCTTGACAGAGCCAATCACGGCCAGCGACGGCAGCAACGGAACAGTTACTTTTGATTTTGTAAGACAATAAGATGATTTGAGGATTTGAAAATGTTTTAAATGCCAAATCCGAAATCATGAATCGAGCGGTTGGGAAACTCTAAGATGTTTTCTGACCGCTCTTTTTTATCTTTGCATTATCATGCAAATACTTGACGGAAAAATTGCTGCGGCAGCAGTCAGAGAAAGCCTCAAAACAGAAGTTTCACAATTAAAAGCACAGGGAAAACGAGCACCACACTTAGCGGTTATATTGGTCGGAAACAATGGAGCAAGTGAAACCTATGTTGCCAGCAAGCAAAAAAACAGTTTGGAGATTGGTTTTTTGTCCACATTGGTTCGTTTGGACGCAACAGTTTCGGAGGAAATTCTTTTGTCGGAAATAGAAAGCCTCAACAATGATGCAACGGTTGACGGCATATTGGTGCAGTTGCCGTTACCCAAACATATCAGCGAACAAAAAGTTATCGAAACCATCAATCCCAATAAGGACGTGGACGGTTTCCATCCGGTAAGTGCGGGCAATCTGGTATTGGGCATTCCGACTTTTATTCCGGCGACACCTTATGGTATCATGTTGATGTTGGAGCATTACAATATTCCCACAAAAGGGAAACATGCAGTGGTTATTGGGCGCAGCAATATCGTGGGTCGTCCGATGAGTATTTTGTTGAGCAGTAATCTACCTTATGGCAATTGTACGGTTACCATCTGCCATAGCCATACGCCTAATTTGAAAGAACTGTGTTTGCAAGGTGATATTGTCGTTGCGGCATTAGGGAGACCGGGATTTGTAAAAGAAGACATGATAAAAGATGGCGCAGTTGTTATTGACGTTGGCATCACGCGTGTACCTGACGAAACGAAAAAATCGGGTTTCCGTATTGCGGGTGACGTTGATTTTGAAAACGTCGCACCGAAAACGTCTTACATAACTCCAGTTCCCGGTGGTGTCGGATTGATGACCATTGCGGGATTATTGAAAAATACATTGGTTGCCTACAAAAAGGCGGAGGGAATTGAATAATTTATTCATTCAACACAGCCTGATTTTTTCGTTCTTTTTTTATCAAGAAAAAAGAACATAAAGTATATTTAATTTGGAAACACAAGAAACGATAATACAGACAGGGCTTAAGTTGCCCGTGATGGAGTCTTTCTACACTATACAGGGAGAAGGATTTTATCAGGGACATGCGGCATATTTTATCCGTTTGGGAGGTTGTGATATTGGTTGTGTATGGTGTGACGTTAAAGATAGTTGGGATGCGGATGCACATCCAAGCTATAGTATTGAAGAGATTGTCGCAAAAGCGCTTGAGGAAGTCGGTGGCAATGCAAAAAATATAGTTGCAGTCGTCACGGGCGGAGAGCCATTGATGCATCCTTTGGATGCGTTGACAGACGCATTGCACGCGGCAGGATTTCAGACCAATATAGAAACGTCCGGCGCGCATCCGTTAAGTGGTCATTGGGACTGGATTTGCCTTTCTCCAAAAAAATTCAAAGCACCGCTTCCCGAAGTTGTGAAAGCTGCCAACGAACTGAAAGTTGTGGTTTTCAACAAATCGGATTTTTCTTGGGCGGAACAGTATGCTGAGCTGGTTGCGGAGGATTGCAAACTGTACTTACAACCGGAATGGAGCAAGCGTTTACAGATGACACCCTTGATGATTGATTATGTCAAACAGCATCCTCAATGGGAAATCTGCCTACAAATACATAAATACATGGATATTCCGTAAAAGCGCTTAATGCGGAACGTACGAGGCTATTCAACAATAAGTATCATTTTATCATTTTATCTTTTGATGTAAATTGTGCATCTATGTACGACATCTGCTGTATTGGACATATCACGTTGGACAAAGTCGTCACGCCCGATTCGGAAGTGTATATGCCGGGTGGAACGGCTTTTTATTTTGCACATTCGTTGTACAATATTGACCACAACTTTTTGTTGGTAACGGCATTGGCAAAAGACCAGATTGCATTTGTGGAAGACTTGAGAAATAAAGGTATTCACATCAAATTATTGCCAAGTTTATATACGGTTTATTTTGAAAATATTTATCCCGCTAATCAGGATATACGCATTCAGCGTGTATGGCAAAAAGCGGATGCTTTCCAGAAGGAGAATTTGGACGGTGTTGATGCCAAAATCTACCATCTGGGTTCTCTGCTCGCAGACGATTTTTCTTTGGACTTGATAAAAAGCCTTTCTGAAAAAGGAATCGTTTCTCTTGATGTGCAAGGCATGTTGCGAGAAGTGGAAGGTACCAATGTAGTTGCCGTGGATTGGAAAGAAAAAATTGAAGCACTTCAACATATTGACATACTGAAAGCTAACGAATCCGAAATGGAAGTGCTAACCGGAACGGACGATATTGCAGAAGGTGCGAGGATATTGGCAAATTGGGGTGTTCGGGAAGTCGTCATTACGCTCGGAAGTATGGGCTCCATTATTTTTTCGGAAAACAAGTTTTTTCTAATACCAGCATTTGTTCCCCAAAAGGTCGTAGATGCGACCGGTTGCGGAGATACTTATATGGCGGGTTATCTGTACAAAAGAAGTCTCGGCGCAAGTCTGCAGGAAGCCGGAGAATTTGGGGCTGCCATGGCAACGCTTAATATTGAAAATTCCGGACCTTTCAACGGAAAAATGACAGATATTCTCGTAAAAATAAACGGCAATGAAAAAATATTTCCGGTAGGAAAATATTGAATTAGGACAAAGCTGACTTCCTGAAATTTTACCAAAAAATTATCCTATTTCATTGGCTCGTTTTATCAAGTCAAGAGAACTTTGCATGGAAATATTTTGCTTTTATTTTAAGACTAAAAAACGATAAAGAATGGAAAAGAGAAAGATTAAGAACACGGATATCGAGATTGCTCCTATCAACTTTGGTGGCAATGTATTTGGCTGGACGTTGGATGAGAAACAGTCTTTTGAGATTTTGGATAAGTTCGTTGAAGGTGGATTTAACTTCATTGATACGGCGGATACTTATGCATGGTGGGTCAACGGTGTCGGGGGACAATCCGAAACTATCATTGGTAATTGGTTAAAGGTGCGGAACAACCGTGAAAAAATCGTCATTGCGACAAAGGTTGGTTCTCAGACTAAGGAACACGGCTACGACATCAGTCGCAAACATATCCTCCAATCTGTTGACGAATCACTGAAACGTTTGCAGACGGATTATATTGATTTGTACTACACGCATTTCGATGATGATAAAACGCCTGTGGAGGAAACGATGGAGGCTTACAACGAAATCGTGAAAGCCGGAAAAGTCCGCCATATTGCAGTTTCCAATGTTTCGCCTGCGCGTATTGACGAGTCATTTGCGGTTTCGGATAAAAACGGCTATGTTAAATATGCGGCGTTGCAACCACACTATAACCTTTTGGAAAGAACAAAATTCGAAACCCAATATGCGCCAATAGTAGAAAAATACAATCTGAGCGTTTTCCCATATTGGTCTTTGGCTGCGGGTTTCCTAACCGGAAAATACAGAAAGGAAGAAGATTTCAATACAGCGCGCGGAGAAGGCATAAAGAAATATTTCAACGAAAAAGGTTTGGGTATATTGGACGCTTTGGACAAGGTTGCAGCTAAGCATAATTCTCAACCAGCGACTATTGCGTTGGCCTGGCTTTTGGCAAATCCGTTGATTACCGCACCGATTGTAAGTGCGACTAGCGACAGACAATTACAAACTATTTTCGATGCTCCCAAGATTAAATTAGATAGTTCGGATATTGATTTGTTGAATCAAGCGAGTAAGTAAACGATGATATTTGGTATTGGATAAATGTAAAAACCCGCACATGAAAATGAGCGGGTTTGTTATTTGCAAAAATATATATTTATTAGACCTTACTAAACAGGAACCGATAAATCAAGTTTGAAATCTTCGTCTTTGAGATATTCCACTTCCGTGGCCATCTCGTAGTTGGTAGATTTTTTGGAGAAAAAGTCGTGTTGGGTGGTTTTGGTGGAAGTGGTCAGACCGTTCAATACAATCTGGTTGACTTCTTTAACTTCATAGCGTTCTTCAAATCCCAAATTGGCCAAAGCCTTGTTGCCATTGTATTTGACGTATTCTTTTACATCGGCGGTCAAGCCAATATCCGTATAGACTTCGTCCGTATATTTCATTTCGTTTTCGAACAATATGTCCATCAAGTCGTACAGTTCTTTTTTCACGACTTCTTTTTCCAATGGAGGCATTGCATTGTATACTTCCTGCGCCAATAGTCCTACAAAAACACCGTGAACAGATTCGTCCGCTACGATTTTTTTGATGATGTCTGCACTGGCAACCATTTTGCCCTGTCCTGCCAACCATAACGGAAGGAAAAATCCACTGTAGAAAAGGAATGATTCCAACAATACAGATGCCGCCAATGCAAGATAAAGCTCACGGTCAGTAATTTCTGGATTGTCGGTTGCACGGTAATATTTTTCAATAGTTGCTGCCTTGAACTGTAGATGTTTGTTGCTTTCCACCCATTTGAATGTATAGTCGATCTGTTCCTGGCTACATACGGTCGTGAATATCGTACTATAGGATTTGGCATGAATGGATTCCATCATGCACATAAACGACATAACGGACTTATTTTGCAAGTCGCTGATATGGTCGAGGCATTTGGGCATACCAACATGGCTCTGCAATGTGTCCAGTAGCGTCAAGCCTCCAAGTGCCTGCATGTATGCCAACTGCATCTCAAATCCCAGGTTTTGCCATACGTCGATGTCCTTGGACGGTGTATATTCCGTGTCTACCCAAAACTGGCGGAGATTCTGTTGCCAGAACACATCCACGTAGTCATTGGAAGGTTTATTCCAGTTGACGGCTTTAAATAGCTTTTGGCTCATGGTTCAATATATTTATTGGTGGCTTATTTTAAGTTATCTGTTGTTTCAAAGTTACAACACTAATATTGGGAATCTACATTAACTTATCACCATATTGGAGGCAAATTGTGGATTTTTATTTTTTCCTATTGAGAAACATTTGTTTATCTGATCTCTAGCAAAAAAGTACCTTTTCTTTTGACAATAATCTATCTGAAATCATTGTTGGGCTTTTCAGCAATATATATTTGGCTTTTTCAGCAACAACTAATAGTCGTATTAAGCTCATTTTTGCTTCATCATATTTAAATTAAAAAAATGATCAAAACAATTTTAATTACGGGAGCTGCGAGCGGTTTCGGTAAAATAGCTGCATTCGATTTAGCTAAAAAAGGACATAAAGTAATCGCTACAGCGCAGGTCTATCCGCAGATGAGCGACTTAATCAGGGAAGCGGACGAGTTGGGAATTGAACTAACGGTTGACAAACTTGACGTTATCAATGCTCGAGACCTCGAATATGTTTTCAATAAGTACGACATCGATATCTTAATCAGCAATGCAGGTATTATGGAAGGCGGTCCGATTGCTGAACAACCTTTGGAATTAATCCGCTCCATGTTCGACGTCAACGTATTTGGTGGTTTGGAACTGGCACAAGGTTTTATCAGAAAATGGGTAGATCAAAAGAAAGCCGGTAAGATTGTGTTCACCACGTCGATGGGAGGTCTCTGGACAGTTCCTTATGTTGCTGCGTATTGTGCATCCAAACATGCGATGGAAGCTATCGCAGAAGGTCTGAAAACGGAATTGGCTGAATTTAACATTAAAATAGCTACCTGCAATCCAGGCGTGTTCGGTACCGGATTTAACGACAGAGGTGTGGATTCTATTTTCCGTTGGTACAATCCTAAAAATAACTTCACTCCTTCAACTGCTTTTGACGGAGCGGGAGAATCATTGAAACATCAGTTAGACCCACAGTCAATGGCTGATTGTATTGTGAACGTTGCGTTGGACGACAATTCCAATTTCAGAAATGTGCATCCTAAAGAAACAGAAGATTTCGTCAAGCAGTTACAAGCGGATGCCTGGACGGCAAAAAGCTAAATTAAGTGTATAAAGCACGGTTCAGCAAGCCGTGCTTTATGTGAAAAAATATTAAAAAATGAGTATAACATATAACGAGGCTTCAAAAGCCCTGAATGCCGCAATCGAAAAAGCAAAAACCTTGAATATTCCCGTAAGTATTGCGGTGGTGGACACGGGAGGACATCTGGTTGCCTTTGCAAGATTGGACAGTGTGTACGGGGTTATCGATTTTGCTATTAAAAAAGCAAAAACGGCAGTCATGTTTGGCGTGGATAGTGATGTGATGGGTTCGATTATTGCGGGAGCGGAGATACACGGTTACGGGATGATTAATTCCAATGACGGACTATTGACGATTGCTGGCGGTGTAGTGATAAAAAACAAAGAAGGAATTGTTATTGGCGCAATAGGTTCTTCAGGAGGTACGACTGAGCAGGACAAGGAAATAGCGGCTTCGGGTGCAGGGATTCTCTCTTAATTTTTGGATATTTACAAGATGGAAGGAAAAAGCGAAATCATATTTGACAAACTGGTGTATTCCTGCGCTTTCGAGAAATATCGGGGACTCGAAGAGTTTATCCCGGAACATTTTTTAGGATTTCAGTTGTCGGGCGAGACGCATGCGTTCTATGCGGACGGAAATACCGTTATTAGGGAAAATGCAATCATATTGGTACGGAAAAATCAATTGATTCGCACAATCAAATATCCTTCGAAATCAGGGAAATATCAGTTTATTTCCATTACAATGGATAGCGAAACTTTGCGCCAATATGCACTTGAACATAAAATAAAGGTGGATAGCCAGAGAGATACAAAACAGAAAATATTTTTCGAATCCGACGATTTTTTGCAAGCCTATTTTCTGTCGCTCAGTCCATATGTCAACAAAAAGAAAGAAGCGACACCTGCGTTGGCAGACTTGAAAGTTAGGGAAGCTATCGAGTTGTTGTTGCAATGCAATCCCGACTTGAAAAATGTCTTGTTTGATTTTTCGGAATCGTACAAAATAGATTTGGAGGAATTCATGAACCAGAACTATATGTTCAATGTCTCCGTGGACGCATTTGCCAAACTTACAGGCAGAAGTGTTTCTTCCTTTAAACGGGATTTTGCAAAACAGTTCGGCACGACTCCTAAACAATGGCTCAAAGAGAAACGACTCGACGAAGCCATGTATCGCATCCAACACAAAAAGGAAAAACCTGCGGATTTTTATCTGGATTTGGGTTTTGAAAATCTATCCCATTTTTATTATTCTTTCAAACAGAAATTTGGCTTGACTACGTCCGAGATATAGATTATTATTAATTGCATTATTCCGAAAGTTCGGCTGTTTTGTCTTTTTGGGAAAGCTGATTTTTTATAAGAGGAACTAACGATCCTCTGTGATTGCTCGTATATGCTTGTACGTAAACATATATTTTATGAAAAGATTTACTATTGTTCCAATCACATTACTTATTGCATCCATTACGCTGTTTGCATCATGCAGCAAAGATTCTTCCATATCCACTACATTGCCTACTGGTGATAATACTTTACTTGTAATGACGGCGGACTATCTTACAAATGAATTTAAGGGTGGGGCAGAAATGTCTTTTGCCAAGAGTTCGGAGACTTTCACATTGGATACATTGTATCAAGGTCCTGCAGATTTTGGTAGTCTTCGTTTTCGCTACAAGGAGCTTGACACGACTATTTTTTACGGAACCATTATTTGGACAGGAAAAGGCGAAATGCAGATACCTAGCCAGATTAGTCCTGCTTCTTCTTTTGAAAAGCTAGCAACGTCGGACTATGTGTTTCCCAAAAATGGTATTCAAAATATCTTTGACCCATCGAATGCCGCGCATGACTATCAAACGGCATGGACCAATCTACAAACCGTGGCTCTCGTAAAACAATACATCAATAAATATCCTGATGCGAAAGTAAAAACCTTTCTATATACACCAAGCATTGGTGTCGGAAATCCTGCTGATTGGTATTGGGTTTTCTTCATCAAAAACTAATAGCGTAAACTCAAAAACAAAAGCGGACTTCTCAAATGGAAGTCCGCTTTTGTTTCTAATGGAATATTTTTCCTAAACCGCGCAAGAAACACATTCGTCGATAGACGATTTTCTGGTACGCGTATAGTATAGGGATTTAAGTCCCATTTTGTGTGCGTAGATATAATATTTCGCCAAGTCCCTAGTGCTGTCCGTACTATTGGTATGCAGGATGCAGCTAATGCCCTGGTCAATATGTCTTTGAATCACTGAAATCAAACGCAGCACTTTCGTCTGGTCCATTTCGTATGCTGACTTGTAGAAGAAATAGTTGTCATTGTTGAGATAAGGCATTGGATAGTAAGTCGTGCTATCGCCGTATTCGCGAATCTCGATGATGTCAACGATAGGCATCACGGACGGTGTCGCGTTCATGATATATCCGGTTGATTGGTTCGGCGCAATAGCTAAACGATAGGCATTGTATAGCCCGTATTGTTTGACTTGCTCTTTCAATCGAGCCCAATCTTCTTTCGTAGGGATTTCCATTCCTTCAAACAAGGCTTTTACTTTGTCTGTTTTAGGTGCGTAATCTTCTTGGATATGTTTGTCAAAATAGGTTCCGTTGGCATAGTCCGTTTTTTCAAAACCCTTGAAAGTTTCGCCTTTGTCACGCGCAATTTCCATAGAACGTTCCAATGAATAGAAATTGACCATCATGAAGAAAATATTGCTGAAATCTAAAGCTTCCAGACTTTCGTACATGATGAAATTCTTTGCCAGATAGCCGTGTAGGTTCATCGCTCCGAGTCCAACACTGTGTAGTTCCTCGTTTGCTTTTTTGATGGAAGGCACCATCTTGATATCGGTAATGTCCGAAACGATAGTCAATGCGGTCATTGCGGATTTTACGGCATTCTTGATGTTTTTGTGATCCATCACCGTTGCAATGTTGAGTGAACCCAAATTACAGGAAATACCGTAGTTGATTTTGTCCGCTTCGCCGTAGCCGCCAATATCCGAAACCTCAGAGGTCTGCATGATTTCCGTACATAAGTTGGAAAACTTGATATGTCCAACTTGGTTCAGCGCATGTTGTTTGTTTGCATTGTCTTTGTAGAATATGTAAGGATAACCGCTTTCTTTTTGTGTCTGCGCCAACTTGACCAATAGGACGCGCGCATTTATTTTCTTTTTACGAATGTTTGGATTGGACAGGAGTTCTTCGTACATGATATCCATATCCATTTCGTCTAGATATTTTCCGTATTCACGGAAAACGGTATGTGCATAGAACAAATAGCAAGGTTCGTCGCTAGCTGCAAGTTCCATGAATTTATCCGGAACGATGACTCCGATGGACAAAGACTTGATACGTACCTTTTCGTCTACGTTTATTTTTTTACAATCCAAAAATTCTTCAATATCACTATGGAAAATATTCAAATAAGCGGCTCCGGCACCTGGTCGCTGACCGAGCTGGTTGGCGTAGGAAAATGTATCTTCCATAATCTTCATCACGGGCAATACGCCGCTTGCCAATCCGTCGACACCTTTGATAGCTTCGCCGCGTCCACGTAGTTTGGACATATTGAACGATACGCCTCCTCCAATAGAGGAAAGCTTAATCGCAGAGTCGATGGCATAGCCAATACCGTTGAGGTTGTCGCCCACCTCGTCCAAAAAGCAGGAAACCAGCTCTCCGGAACGTTTTTTACCTGCGTTGAGGAATGTTGGCGTAGCGGGTTGGTATTCTTGACTGATGAGGAGTTGTGCAAATTCTTTGGCTCTTGCTTTGTCTTCCTTCCCTAAAAAAAGAGCGATTGCCGCAATACGGTCTTCATACCTTTCCAAAAACTTCTCTCCGGAGTCGTCGCGTAGTGCGTAACTCTGGAAAAACTTGAATGCGCTCATGAACGAGGGGAAGCGGAACTTGTACGTATAAATCAAGTCATACACTTCCTGCATCTCCTCAAATGTGTACCATTGGTAAAAATCAATATAATACTCGTTGTCAATGAGGTAGTTGATTTTTTCTTTGAGCGTGTAGAAAAACACCGTATTCTTGTTGACATAGTCCAAGAAGTAGGACCGTACCGCCTCTTTGTCCTTTTCCAGACGGTATTCGTCGTTTTCCTTAACCATGATTTCATTGTTAAGGAGTATCCATTTCTTTTCGATTACGACATTTTTCATGAGCGTGGTATTGTAGTGTATATGAAGGTAATTGTTGTTGGCTCTAGATGCGTACGTCTTTGTTATGGGCAACAAAGACGTACGCTAAGAACGCTATATTGAAAATGTAATGCTATACTGCTTCGGCAATCCATTTGTTCAGCTCATCTGGTTTGAACCCGATTACGCGACCTACTTCTTCTTCTTGGTCCAATACGATAACGGTAGGGAGCGAGCGTACCCGAAACCTTGCCGCTACTTCCGGTTGGTCAAATGCGTTAATCTTTTCGTAGCAGACACCGTTTCTGTCCAGATAGTCGGAAACCATGTTGCAGGGCGCGCAGTCCTGCTTTTCAAATTTGATAAATCTTTTCATAGTCTATGTCGAATTAGGTAAAAATGAAACAAAAAAGTTTGATTGCAAGAGAGCAGAAAATGTCTCCCTTGGCTTACAAAGTTGCATGATATCGTCAAGACTTCCGAGTGTCAATTATCCCCCTATGTGGATAAAAACCTGCGGTCGAACTATCGGAAATTTCTTAAATGTAAGAAAGCGTTTTTAAAGGCAATCACAAGCTATTTGTTATGTAAATAAATGAAAATCAATGTATTGTATTTATTTTAAAAAAAGTTTTGTCAGCGCGCTGTCAGTTTTTGTGTGGAAAACTACGCTGTCCGGTAGTGAACTGTGCGTATTGCACCATTTGCACAAAAAACCTCTTGATGTTGAAAATCAAGAGGTTCGGTATTTGCGGATTAACAAAGGTTAAAACGTTGTGAAAATGTTAAAAGAATTTATCCCTATTTTTTCAGTCCACCTATCAATATGGTAATCATGTTTTCTTCCAATACAGCCGGGTCTACCCGCACTTTGGAACGATGCCACGATTCGATGCCATATATGGCATGCAGCAGCAGCCATACCGTAGCAGGTACGTTGATGGATTCCTTGATTTCGCCGTCGGCGATACCTTTGGTGATGATGTGGTTCATCCGTTTACGGTATTCGTGCCGTTGGGTTCTGAACTCACTCAGTTCCGGTTCGTCAAGATGGTTCCATTCCCTGTTGGCGACGAAGTTGTTGTCAAAGTTGTCCACCATCTGCCTGATTTGGAAACGGAGGATAGTCTCGACTTTTTGCAGACTTGTCTGGTCGCTTTCTTCCACCGAGGTCATGAAATCGTTCATCAGGGAAGTAATACTGAAACATATGTCGATGAGGAGTTCGCTTTTGGAATCGATGTGGTTGTAAAGACTTGCAGCTTCGATACCCACCTTTTCGGCAAGGTCGCGCATGCTTGTGGCTTTGTAGCCCCTTTCTCTAAATGATTCCGCCGCCGCAGTCAATATGACATCTTTCCTACTCTCGTCCTTAGTTGTTTTTATACGTGCCATACAGCAAATTTATGGGTAGAATGTGAAAAAACTAACAGATGCAAAGCATTTAGGGATTTATTGTAATTTCGGTAAACAGTTCAAATTCTATAAGTTGTGCACACAGATAACAGTGAAGAAACCATTAAGTCCTACCTCGAAGTTTATTTTTCCAAAAGTACGGATTTGGAATTAAACAAGGTTGACTTACGTCAAAAACTCGTCGGATTAGTACAAAAAATGATAGACGAGGATTTTCCGGCACTCGTTCAGTTCCTTTATCGCATCGATGTTTCGGAGGCGGAGCTGAAGTTTAAGTTAAAAAATGCACCGATTGGACAGTCCTCTGAGGTTATTGTCGATGCAATCATTGCCCGTCAGGAGGCGAAATGGAAGGCAAGGCAGTCATTTCCCCAAGCGAATGACATACCGGAAGAGGAACGATGGTAAACTGATAAATCGGCAGCTATCTTTTTAATAATCAGTCATTTAGTCATATTGGAAAGCTTTTTAGTGACAGATTTTCAGTAATAAGGGTTGTGTATGGTTTTTGGAAGTAGGAAGAGGTCTGCATTAAACAGGCAAACAATTACGAAACTTAAAAATCACATTTATAATATATGAACTTAAATAATTACACAGTCAAAGCGCAGGAAACCATCCAGGCTGCACAGCAATTGGCTTTCAATGCGGGTAATCCCAATATTGAAACGGAACATTTGTTGGGCGCTTTATTGGAAGACAAGGATAGTCCTGTTGAGTTTTTATTGAAAAAAAATAACGTCAATATTTCTTTCGTGCAGAGCAAAGTGCGTGAAAGTATTGACAAATTACCAAAAGTAGGCGGTGGAGAACCTGCTCAATCCATCGGTCGCGACCTCAACAATGTGTTGCTGAAAGCCAATGCAGAACTCAAACAGTTCGGCGATGAGTTTGTCAGCGTAGAACATTTGTTGTTGGCGATTGTTGCTGGTTCGGACAATACCGCGAAAATTTTAAAAGATGCCGGAGCAACCGAGAAAGGTCTTGTTGCGGCGATTAAGGATTTGCGTAAAGGCTCGACCGTCAATTCACAAACAAGCGGGCAGCAGTACAACTCTTTACAGAAATATTCCAAAAACCTCAATGAACTTGCCCGTAGCGGTAAGCTCGACCCGGTTATCGGTCGTGACGAAGAGATACGCCGTACATTGCACATATTGTCTCGCCGTTCCAAAAACAATCCCATATTGGTCGGTGAACCCGGTGTCGGTAAGACTGCTATCGTGGAAGGTCTGGCAAATCGCATCATAAATGGTGATGTTCCCGAAAACCTAAAATCAAAAACCATCTTTGCGCTCGACATGGGGCAGTTGATTGCCGGTGCGAAATACAAAGGCGAATTTGAAGAAAGGTTGAAAGGCGTTGTCAAAGACGTAGCGGAAAGTGAAGGGGAAATCATTCTTTTCATTGACGAAATCCACACTCTTGTTGGTGCAGGCGGCGGCGAAGGTGCGATGGATGCTGCCAATATATTGAAGCCTGCATTGGCGCGTGGCGAGTTGCGTGCTATTGGGGCGACAACATTGGCAGAATACCAGAAATATTTTGAAAAAGATAAAGCGCTTGAGCGTCGTTTCCAGAAAGTAATGGTGGACGAGCCAAACGTGGAAGACGCGATTTCCATATTGCGTGGTATTAAAGACAAATATGAAGCCCACCACCATGTTCGTATCAAGGACGAAGCGGTAATTGCGGCAGTTGAATTGTCCAATAGGTATATTTCCGACCGTTTCTTACCGGACAAGGCAATTGACTTGATGGATGAAGCGGCAGCGAAACTGCGTTTGGAAATGAATTCCATGCCGGAAGAATTGGACGAACTGGAACGCAAAATCCGTCAACTGGAAATTGAACGTGAAGCTATCAAACGTGAAAGTGATGAGAATAAATTGAAGGAGTTGAATACAACCCTGAGCAATCTCATGACCGAACGTGATACTTATAAAGCCAAATGGCAATCCGAAAAGGAATTGGTTGAACAAGTACAAACGGCTAAGTCCAATATCGAGAAACTGAAAACGGAAGCCGACCGTGCAGAACGTGAAGGCGATTATGGAAAAGTTGCCGAAATCCGTTACGGCAAAGTAAAAGAGCAACAAGAATTGGTCGATAAATATACCAAACAGTTGCACGACAGTTCCGAACACCGCTTGTTGAAAGAAGAAGTGGATGCAGAAGATATTGCCGAAACCGTAGCACGTGCAACGGGAATTCCCGTAAGTCGCATGATGCAAAGTGAAAAGGAAAAATTGTTGCATCTGGAAGACAATTTGCATGAACGTGTTATTGGTCAGGAAGAAGCTATCACGGCTGTTGCTGATGCTATCCGTCGTAGCCGTGCGGGATTGAGTGACCCGAACAAGCCAATAGGTTCGTTTATATTCTTGGGTACTACGGGTGTCGGTAAAACTGAATTGGCAAAGGCCTTGGCAGAATACTTATTCGATGACGAAACCATGATGACGCGTATCGACATGAGTGAGTACATGGAAAAAGAATCCACTTCGAGATTAATCGGTGCGCCTCCCGGATATATTGGTTATGACGAAGGTGGTCAGTTGACCGAAGCCGTTCGCCGCAAACCATATAGTGTTGTTCTTTTTGATGAAATCGAAAAAGCGCATCCCGATGTTTTCAATACATTGTTACAGGTTTTGGATGATGGTCGTCTGACTGACAACAAAGGCCGTACGGTTGATTTCAAAAATACGATTATCATCATGACTTCCAACTTGGGAAGTGGCTTGATACAGGATGCTTTCGAATCCAATCCGGACAATCCTGATTTGGCGGAAGAAAAAGCAAAGGCGGATGCTATGGATTTGTTGAAAAAAACAATGCGTCCAGAATTTCTGAACCGTATTGACGAAATCATCGTGTTTCATCCATTGCTGAAAAAGGAAATCAAGAAAATAGTCCGCATCCAGCTCAACAGTCTTAAAAAGATGGTAGCCAAAAACGGTATCGAACTGGAATTTACAGACTATGTCGTGGACTATTTATTGGAACATGGATATGACGCACAGTTTGGTGCACGTCCGTTGAAAAGGATTATCCAACGTACGATTGTCAACGAGTTGAGCAAAAAGATATTGGGCGGAGACATCAATAGTCAACATCCGGTATTGGTCGATGTGTTTGACAATACGGTCGTATTCCGCAACGAAGACGATAAAAAAGAAAAATAGTTTTTTTGAGTTAGGTGGTTTTGAATAAATGACAAGGTGTTCCAATATTGGGACACCTTTGTTTGTATTGGATGGGCTTATCGTTTACTTTTGGTTTTTGCGTTAGCGTATTTCACATGGATATTATGGAAGAAGTTGTTTTTAAGACTCTAGTCGGAACGATAATCGGTACAAAAGAGAACGCTGTTGTTCGCATATTGGGCATTCCTTATGCAAAAGCGGAACGTTATCAATATCCGAAACCTATTCCCGCATTTACCGAACCATTTTTTGCAAAAAAATATGCGCCAGCTCCTCCGCAAAATGCATCGCCTGTGTTGGAAAAAGTTTTGGGTGTGGATATATTGAAAAGTCTTACGATGGACGAAAACTGCCAAAACTTGTCCATCACGATTCCCGAAAATACAACTATAAATGCCCGATTGCCCGTCATGGTTTGGATTTACGGAGGGTCCTATTCCTCGGGTGCTGGCGATGCGGAGGTTTACAATCCAACATTATTGGCCAGAGAGCAAAATCTTATAGTTGTCAATATTAATTATCGGTTGGGGATATTGGGGTTTTTGGGTGGTTTTGATGGTCGTCCAGCCAATCTGGGATTGATGGATATTATTGCAGCCATACGATGGATTAAAAACAATATTGCTGCATTTGGAGGTAATCCTAACAATATTACTTTGTTTGGACAGTCGGCAGGTGGCGATGCGATTGCACACCTAATAATGACGGAGGATGCAAAGGATTTATTTCAAAATGTCATTATCCAAAGTGCGCCGTTGGGAATACGAAAAAAACGTAAAAAAATGACGCAAACGATGATTGAAATGACCAAAGCATTACAGCCAAATGCCCCGCTCGAAGTCATATTGAAAAAGCAGGAAGAAATCAATCTTGCTATGCGAAAATTTGGATTGAAAGGCGGAATGCCATTTGGCGTCCAATATGGATTTGCTACTTTGCCGCAAGAAGAAAATACTATAACTGCTTGGCAGGGAAATGCGAAACATTTCAACATCCTTATTGGTTTTACAGATGAGGAAACTTCTCTTTTCATGCCCTTTGTCCCCATCGTGCAAAAGCTAAAAAAACTTCCTGTTTTCGGTAAGTCTATTGCAAAAATGATTATTAGAAAAACGACTGACATCATCTATCGAAAACCAGCCATCGCTTTGGCAAAAGACATGGCAATCCATAGCGCAAACGTTTATCTATACAATATAAGCTGGGGTGCAAAAAATGGTTTTGGCGCGACGCATACAATAGATATTCCTTTGCTTTTTGGTGATGAAACTGTCTGGAAATCCGCACAATTATTGGATGGGATTTCTTGGTCAAAACAATATGAAGACGGCAAAAAGCTCCGCAATATCTGGGGACAGTTTGCTAGAAATGGACAACTGGGGGAAAAAGATATTCCGAATCTGATTTCTATCAAAAAAATTGAAAAATGACCATCCAGTCGCTTCTTATTTATAGATTGGACTAGATGGCATTGCGATTCACGAACAATTATAATCTATTACGTATATCGTTATTGGATTCTACTTTTTTATCCTTTATTTTTTGATTGTTGGAGAAGTAGTAAACAAACATTAGGCGAAAATTTTGAGTGACACGTTTTTGGTAAAATGACATATTGAACAATTGGTAATTGCCATAATTTTTGTCCCTACTGGTATTGAATACATCATTCCAATATAGGCGCAGCAATGCTTTCCCATTAGCCAGCTTTTGCTGTAAGGTTGCATCCATTCGATAATAGTTTGCCGTTTCGATTACAAAGGATTTTCCTCTGTAGATATAAAGATTACTCAAGTCAAGGCTTAATGTTTTGTTGAATTTTATATTTAAATACAGGTTACTTGAAAATGTATTGTTGTTGACCAATGCGGAATCCTTTCTGAAACGATAATGGTACATATCTTGTGAAAAATTGGCATACATCCATTTCGTTATGTTGCCGAAATAGCTGTAGGTTATACCGAAGTATGATTGTTTGCCAAAATTGACGGGTTGGTAATAAGTTACGTTGCCTTCGCTACGGTAAATGCCGTTAACCATGTTGTTTCCGAGCATATAGTATGTTGTGATGGACTGTGTTTTTGCTTGGTATTCCAATTCCAGATTGTTGTAATAGGATGGTTTTAGATTTGGGTTGCCAAGAATGTATGAGTAGTCATTTTCCTTTCTGGTAAATGGGTTTAGGTCTGTAAATGATGGGCGTGCAATCTTACGGGCGTAAGAGAACACAATATTTTTATCGCTGCTGAGAGCGTGGGAAAAACCCATGCTTGGGAAAAATCCAGTATAGTTCTGCTTTATGGTCGCCCCATTGTTTTTGTTGATACCCTTGAAGTTCGTGTTTTCCATACGCAGGCCAATATTGACATTGTTCTTGTCATTGAGAGTAATCTGTGAGGACGCATAACCTGCTAAGACATTTTCGTTGTTGTTAAAATTATCCTCATTGTTATCCGTGATTGGCTGCCAGTCATTACCATCTATACCCGAAAAAGTTGTTCGAATGTTGTCACGTTTAACTGTACTGTATTTCAGACCTGCTGTATAGTTTATCTTACCCGTTGATTTTTTTTCAAAATCGGTTTGTATGGTATAGTAGCTAGAAGTTGGTTGCGAAATATATTTGATGCTATTGTCAGGATTGTCTCCCATTGTATAGTGGATAGTTGTGACATCAGATGTTGTAGACCAGTTGCGACCAAAATCTCCAATGAATTTAAGCGAACTGCCTGTGTTGTCCGTCTTTAAAGTATAGTTAACTGCAGAATACCAATTGTCCGAACGAATGTCGTCGGAGAACTGACTGTTTCCTATCGCACTCAGATTAGGCGTGTTTATATTAATCTCCTCCTGAAATGTTGATGGATAAACGCCATGTTTATAGTAAACCTCAAACCCAACTTGATTGCTTTCGTTAGGATAAAAAACAGCCCCTCCTAATACATTGAAATTTTTATAATTATTATCCCTAAAAGACCCCTGCGATGTGTTGCTATAACCGTTTCCGGCAAAAGATTTTTCGATATGGAAATACCCACTATCATTGGTGATTGAGTAGTTAATCCTAGAGTATAAATTCCATTTTTGCGATCCATAATTGAATGACGCACCGCCAATGCCGCCCCAGATATTGCCATTTCGGTATATTCCTGTGCCGCTTAACTGTCCATTAAAGCCATTGGGTATTTTTTTCAATATGATATTAACTATGCCGCCACTGCTAGCAGCATCCGTATTTGCTAAACCTGTAGTTTGTATTTCTATACTTTTAATCATATCCGCGTTGATAGCTTGGAGAAAACTTGTTAAATCTTGTCCGTTTAGATTCTGTTTTCTTCCATTGATGTACACTTGTGGTTGGCTATGTCCTAGTATTAAATTTCCCAAACCATTTACATGCAGCTTTGGAGTCCTTGCCAATAGCTCCATTGCGTTGTAGCCTTCTTTCAAAGGGCTGTTTTCTACATTGAATATAAGTTTGTTTCCTTCATATTTAATAGTAGGGCGTCGACTCTGAACCGTGACAGACTTTAGTTCATTAGGATTCTTTGTCAGTATTATAGTCGGATAAGCAATAGGCGCAGTAGTGTCTATATCAATGTTTTCAATGGTTTTGGTATAAAAACCAACACTTTCTATTGCTATATTAAATTTTCCAAATGGTATATTGTTAAGTATAAAATGCCCGGTTGAGTCCGCCACCTCGATTTTTACCAATGAAGAGTCGTGTAATAAAGACAATGTGGCGTATGGAATACTGTTGCCGGTATTGTCGGTTATAAACCCGGATAGAGAGGTGAATTGATTTGACTGTATTGCAGTATTTCTACGTATCTGTATTTGGGTATTTTCACTTTCTACGAGGGTGCTTGTACTTTTTGATAGAGGATATATAACATAGTTGTCATTGTCGAGTCTGCTCCATTTGATATTTAGAGGGAGCAATAGATTATCCAATATGCCTTCTAGTTTTTTCCTGTCTTTGCCTATACTTCCTGTTTTTTTTCCTTCGATTGTTTTATCCTCATAGATAAAATGCACATCATGTATTTGTGCTAGAGAATCCAAAGTTGGTTTGAGAGAAATCTGTGCGGAAGCGGCAGACAGGCATAACATGCACGTTGCCAAAATTACCAAATGTTTCATGTTGCGTTGAAATAATTTTTTGTTAAAACCGTAGATTGATATTATTGGATATAAATTTTATGATTGACTGAGTCTTTGGATATTGTAATGCCTAATGCAATAGATAAAGCTTGAAAAAAAGAAGATTCTTTTTCGATATGGAATGTGCCTGAGATAGTTCTTTCAGCAGTTGTATTATCCTTGAAAACAGGAGTCCATCCATACAGATTCTGAACCTGGGCAAATACTTCTTTTAAAGACGTATGGTCGAAATGCAATTCAGAGATGGAACTGCTGTCACTACTTGCAGTATTCTTGTTTAACTGCAGCAAATGATTATTGTATGTTGACGTTTCGCCGGGTTTCAATATAAGGGAAGATGCACCGTTGTCCGAAACACGAACTTTCCCGGAGAAAAGGTGTATTTCTTTTTTTTCACTCATTTTACGTACGTCAAAAACAGTTCCCAGTACTTCTATAATGAGACCATCGGTATGTACTAGAAATCGTTCGTGAGGTAATATGTTGTTGTCCGTATCAATGTGTTTTATTTCGAAAAAGGCACCACCATTTAACCAGACCTCACGAATATTGGAATTTTTCCAGTTTTTGGAATATTGCAGACGACTATTGCCATTGAGGCGGACGATGCTTCCGTCGGGTAGTGATATGGTATTCAATTGACCATAAGCGGTTTGTATAGTTGTCTGGTTATTATGTATGATAAAATGAACTACAAATGAGAGCCCAATCAATAATAGTAGCGCTGCAGCGATGCGCCACGACCATTCTATATTTCGAGTTTTCGCTGGTATAGCGGATTGGGTAATGATATTTTTCCATAATTTTTTTTTATCCTCCTCGTCCATCTGGTATTGATGGAAGGAAAAAGAGGAAATAATGTCTTTTGCCTGAGCAATGATTTGTGCTTTTTCTGGATATTGTTCTTGTATTTTTTGCCAATAAGTATTATTGGATGGCTCCTGTAGCCAAACCCAGTCTATGAATTTAGGAGAAGAAAGAAAATATTCAAGTGCCCATGTGTTGTAATCTATTGATAGTCTATCAGACATAATCATGCTTTTGCCTATAATAGGCAAGAATTCCATATTTTACCCCACGGAAATATTATTTTTTCAGAAAAATATTTGTAAGCCAAAACAAGAAGTGCAAAACGCCCATTTCTTTTCGCATCATTTGTAATGCACGAGCCATGAGCTTGTATGTTGCTTTTGGAGTGATCCCCATTATTTCTGCAATATCGTCCGTTGTTTTTTTATCGTAGAAACGAAGGAATATTATTTCTTTTTGCCTGTCTGAAAGTTGGGTCAATGCCCTTGTTAATAGTTTTTGTACTGTGGATGCGTCTTCCTTTGCGATGATTTTGTCTTCGATAGATGTCTCAAAATATGGTGTGGTAAAATCGATTATAGCCGGTTTGTTCTTTCGTAATAACGTATTTCGGAAAGCTTTCAACAAGTAATTCTTAACATCGGCAGGCTGAGAAAGACTTGACCTATGTTCCCAGATATACACAAAAAGTGACTGAATCGCGTATAGAACCTGTTCTTTGTTTCGAGTGAAATGCATGCCGTAATTAAACAAAAAACCATTAGAGTGGAGAAAGAGTTCTTCAAAAGCCACCTCTTTGTCATGGCGGATATCCATCCAAAGAGAATCCAATGATGTGTTGCTTTTTATTGATTGCATATCCGATAGATAAAAGCGGAGAAGGTTCTCTATTTAGTTTTCAGGAAAATATTTTTTCAAGACTTTTTCGAAAGTCTTAGGTAAGGATGCTTTTTCAAAATTGACAGAATCAACAAAGAAAAGCGTAATCTCGCTTTTGGTCAATATTTTTCCATCCTCGTTCAGAATGTGTGAATGAAAAACAATCTTGTGTGAAGGCATGTCGCGCACTTGTGTTTTAATCGTCAAGAGGTCGTCGTACTTGGCTGGACGTAGGTATTTGATGTGCATGTCCACGACAGGCATGAGTATGCCGCTCTCTTCCATCTGCTTATAGCTATAACCCAGAGAACGGATTGCCTCGACGCGCGCCACTTCGAAATAAGTAGGATAATTACCGTAATACACAACGCCCATCTGGTCGGTTTCCGCATAGCGAACGCGTATCTGTGTTGTCGCTTCAAACATTTTTCTGTGGTGATTTTCGCACAAGTTTACGTTTTTATTTGCAAGTTTCCCCTTTAGGTGGTTTAATTTTATCATTTCAATAACCAGCTATGCAGTACAAAAAATTAGGAAAGTCGGACTTGGAAATCAGCCGTATTGGATTTGGATGTATGTCTTTGCACAATAGTGAAAAAGAAAACATAGACTTGTTGCATGCTGCTTTGGACAAAGGCATCAACTATTTTGATACAGCGGATATCTACGATAAAGGCGCGAATGAAACGCTTGTAGGTAAAGCCTTTCAGGAAAAAAGAGATAAGGTTATATTGGCAACCAAGGTCGGAAATGTATGGAAGTCTGACGGTAGTGGGCTGGACTGGAATCCATCCAAACAACATATCCTGCAAGCCGTTGATGAAAGTTT
>JAATFC010000366.1 GCA_015655435.1 Chitinophagales bacterium
AGTTTTCAGTGTTTGGAGGGATGAGTTCTTTTCTCGTTGCTTGCGCGGAGTCTGTCCATGCCATATAACGCAAAATAGTCCCGTTCCCGGAAACGCATTTGTTGATAACGCAATCTTTGGAAAGAGCGCAGTCTCCAATGCCTACGTATCCAAACATGCTGTAATGGGTTTCAACATCATAATGGAAACCTGCAATGTAAAATTTTAGGTTTTCGTTGGTAGTTACGACAATCGTATCTGTCTTCAGAAATACTTTGAAGGGTATATTGAGCCGGAAATAGTCTTTCTCTTTTGATATGTAATTGAACGAATTTTTTACTGTAGTGTCGCCGACTATCCGATTGTTTCGCAAAATCTGAAAATGCAAAATGCTGATATCCGCAGAGTCAAAAGAGGAAAAACCAATCTCGGGTTGTTCCGTGATTACTTGCAGCGAATCGCAGTGTTTGGTATATTGGGCTACTTCTCGTTGCTGCCTCTTTTTGTTTAGGTAGCTAGAAACGTTCCACCAGACCACAACTAGGAGAACAAGTCCGGCAGTAATACAGAGCAATGTCAGAAGTATTTTTCCTAGTTTTTTCATGATGTTTTTTGGTTGCGTCTATTGGTCGGTCAATACCTAAAAGAACTTGAGAATGGCTTAGTCCTTCTCGATTTTCCTTTTTAGGTATTTGCTATAGTCGGGAATAACAATCGTGTAGTCGCCAGCCATAAACGGCGATGTCATGATGAAGTCAGCGGAAGCCTCGTTCATCGCCATCGGAATATTCCAGGCAGTACCCAAACGCATCAGGGCGCGAACGTCGCTGTCATGCGGCTGCATCTCCATTGGGTCGGAAAAGAAAACCATCACGTCAATCTTGCCGGTTGCGATGAATGCTCCGATTTCCTGGTCGCCGCCAAGCGGTCCGCTGAGCATCTTGATGACAGGTTGTCCCAATGCCTCTTCTATCAGTTTCCCCGTTGTTCCGGTGGCGTATAATATATGCGGAGCGAGCAAGGCTTTGTTTCTTTTAGCCCATTCGACCAGTTCACTTTTTTTGTGGTCGTGCGCGATGAGCGCGATGACTTTGGATGAGGTTAATTTTCTTTCGTTACCCATGATGGATTCTTTTTATTTTGAATATTTTATTTCCGGATGTTTTTCGAACGGATGTTTATTGTCAAATATATAACGGTACGTAATCATTTTCCGGCTTTTGTGACTGCCAAGGTTTTGGTAAATGTTGAGCATTTTTGGATTCCATTCAGAAGTCCAGCCCATCTCGTAGTCTTTATATTGCAAACCGTTTTGGATGACTTTTGCCCCTTCGTAAATCATGAACGAATCAATCCCTAAAGCCTGATACTTGGGCACAACGCCAAAAGCAATCCCTGTGAAACGATGGCATTGTTTCGTTTTTTTCAAATAGAGAAGCTGGATTTTCTGCCAAAGACCAAGTTTGCCGTGGAAATGTTTAAAATATTGGTTGATATCGGGAATATTGATCCACATCGCTATTGGCTCATCTTTGAAATATGCAAACCAGATTACCTGCGGGTCGATGATGGGCTTCATCTGTTTGAAAAGTTTCATCACGTCGTTTGTAGTGATAGTTTTGTTTTCCTTGTGCTGTGCCCAAGCTGCATTGTAAACAATGGCAAAATCATTTGCAAACTTTTCCAAGTTATTAATTTCCAGATGTTTGGCTGAATATTCTTTTTTACCGATAAATCTACTATGCCTTTCTTCGAAGCGTTCAGGCAATTGCTGCGCCACGCTCATGTAAAAGTAATATTGGTTGTAATAGTTGTGGAAACCGTAGTTTTCGAACAAGGATTGGTAATAAGTTGGATTGAAGGACATGCCATAATATGGTTCTGCTTCAAATCCTTCCACCATTAATCCCCACCATTTGTCTCGGTCGCCAAAATTAATGGGACCGTCCATCGCGTCCATGCCCTCTGACTGCAACCATTTTTTTGCCGTATCGAAAAGCATATTGGCAGCTTCTTGATTGTCAATACAGTCAAAAAAGCCAACACCTCCGACTGGATAGTCCGTTCCGTAGTTTTTGTATTTAGAATAGACAAAAGCCGCAATACGTCCAATGGTTTGGTTTTGTGAGTCTTCCAAAATCCAGCGGACAATTTTTCCGTACTTAAAATGCTTATTTTTTTTCGGGTCAAAAACAGCTTCGATTTCATTGTCAAGTGGACGTATGTAGTTGGGATTGTCCTTGTTCAATGCTACGTTGACCAGTAAGAAGCGTTTTGCAGATGCGGGGTTGTCTACCTCTATGATTCTCATCGTCCTGCGAAAATAAATTATTTTACTTTTGCTCCCACGCATGCAAATAAAATCTGTACTAAAACTCAAACCGGAAGAACTTACCGACGACCGTTTGGTTAGGGAGCATATTGCTCAGGAAAACGGTATTGACGCAAAATCCATCACGGGTTTTCACGTATTGAAAAAATCGATGGATGCCCGCAGTCGGCAGATTTGGTTTAACATGACGCTTCAGGTTTTCGTAAATGAACCTTTTGTAGATAGGATTCCCAATGGATTGATATTGAAAGATGTACATCATACAAAAAGAAGTGTGGTCATCGTCGGTGCAGGTCCTGCTGGCTTGTATGCTGCATTGGAATTAATCTCTCATGGTATTAAGCCAATCCTATTGGAACGAGGGAAAAATGTGCGTGATCGTCGTCGTGACCTCGCTGTATTGAACAAGGACGGTATTGTCAATCCCGAAAGTAATTACTGTTTTGGTGAAGGTGGAGCGGGAACGTATAGCGACGGAAAACTGTACACGCGCAGCAATAAACGTGGCAGCATCGATAAGGCATTGAACATTTTCTACCAATATGGTGCGGAGGAAAGCGTGCTGTTCGATGCGCATCCGCATATTGGAACAAATAAGTTACCACATATCATCACGGCGATGCGAGAAGCCATATTGGATGCAGGAGGAGAATTTTTATTTGAAAAAAAAGTTACAGATTTTATTTTAAAAAACAATGAAATACAATATGTTGTAACATCTGATGACGATAAAATTCCTGTTGAGGCTTTAATATTGGCAACTGGGCATTCTGCCCGTGATATATTTGAACTATTATATAAGAAAGACATTGAAATTGAGGTGAAACCATTTGCTTTAGGCGTGCGTATTGAGCATCCACAGGCGTTAATCAACGAAATCCAATATTGTCGTCATCGAAGTAGTCAAGAAAACCTAGACATTTTGCCTGCGGCATCTTATAGCTTGGTGCAGCAAGTGGATGGAAAAGGAGTTTTCAGTTTCTGTATGTGTCCGGGTGGTATTATTGCGCCTGCCGCGACCAGTCCGGGAGAATTGGTTGTCAACGGTTGGAGTCCCAGCAAGAGAAATAATCCATACGCCAATAGCGGTATGGTTGTGCAAACGGAACTGTCGTATGCGATAGAACATTTCAAGCAAACAAAACGTTTCAAAGAGCAAAAAGATTGGGAGGAAAATCCGCTGCTACTGATGTATTTTCAAGAGGAGGTGGAGCGTAAATGCTTCGCTGTAGGTGGAGGAAAAATGGTCGCACCGGCACAGAGAATGACTGATTTTGTTGCTCGGAAAGTTTCTCAGAATCTTCCCGATTGTAGCTATGTGCCAGGATTACATTCGACTGATTTACAAAATGTTTTACCATCTTACATAACTAAAAGTTTAAGTGATGGTTTTAAAAGATTCAACAAGTCCATGCCGGGTTATTTGACTAACGAAGCCGTATTGGTTGCGACGGAAAGCCGCACGTCTTCGCCCGTTCGGATACCGCGGGACAAGGAAAGCTTACAGCATCCGCAGATTAAAAACCTGTATCCCTGTGGCGAGGGCGCAGGCTATGCTGGAGGTATTATCAGCGCGGCGATGGACGGCATGGCGGTTGCTCAGAAGATTGTTGAAACATGGAATGTTGAACGTTAAAAAAAATTGGTTAAAGAGATTTCTCGCACCATTTTTGAAAATTATAATGCATGTCGGATTCGAAAAGGGATTCTCAAAGGATAGTTGTCAATACAGCAATCTTGTTTTCAAGGTTGGTTATTACTATACTGATAGCATTGTTTTCAACAAGGTTTGTATTGCAGGCACTCGGTAATTCCGATTTCTGGATTTTCAGCTTGGTATCTGGGTTGGTTATGATGTTGGCATTTCTGAATGCGGCATTAGGTTCAAGTACCCAGCGGTTTTTGTCTTATTATCATGGTATCGGCGATGCTCCTTTTCTCAAAAAAGTATTTACCAATAGTCTCTTTCTGCACATTGTTATAGGTGTATTCATCGTGGCGATTATGGAAATCATTGGTGTTTTCTTGTTCAATGGTTTTCTTAATATTGCTCCAAGCCGGATTTACGCTGCGAGGTTGATATATCAATGTACGGCTCTGGCATTTTTCTTCAATATTATAAGTGTTCCATTTACAGGAGCATTGACCGCCCATGAAAATCAGCTATATACGGCTATTGTTAATATGGTGGAGTCTTTTTCCAAACTGGCAATCGCTTATTATCTATTCTTTGTACATGGCGATAAATTGATTGTTTACGGTCTGTTGATGGCTTGCATATTGATATTGAAATGTGTTTTGTTCGCAGCTTACTGTTTCAAAAAATATCCGGAGTGTACGGTAAATGGACTTTTCAAAGTAGACAAACCTTTAATCAAGGAACTAACATCGTTTGCAGGCTGGAATCTTTTTGGGATTGCTTGTTCGCTTGGGCGTTTTCAGGGCTTGTCCATCGTATTGAACCGTTTTTTCGGGACAGTTGCCAATGCTGCTTATGGCGTATCCAACCAGATTGGCACACAGCTAAACTATATGTCCGAAAGCTTACTGGTTGCCGTCAATCCGCAGATTATGCGTGCCGAAGGCAACGGCGACCGACGTAAAATGCTGGCTCTAGCGACGCTGGCTAGCAAATACGGTTGTCTGATAATGGCAGGATTCAGTATCCCGATTCTGTTTGAACTGCCAGCTATTCTTCATCTTTGGCTGAAAAATGTACCTCCCAATACGGCGGCTTTTTGTGGTTTGACGATACTTGCGATTGTGATAAACCAGGAAACGGTTGGACTGCAATCAGCGGTGCAGGCCATCGGCAAGATCAAACTGTACCAGATTACAATCGGTGTTTTGATGATGTTAAATTTGCCGGTAGCTTACTTTTTGTTGTATTTAGGTTTCAAACCTTATTGTGCAATCCTTATATTTGTTATAATTGAGGCGTTTGCATGCGTATTTAGGCTGTTTTTCCTACGTAAAATAGCTGGCCTGTCGATTAGAGAATATTGTCAAAAGGTTTTTTTGAGGCAGATAATTCCAGTTGCAGTTAGTGTCATTGTAAGTTGGGCGCTGACGCAGACGATTCATTTTCAATGGAGATGGGTGATTACCATCGCAGTTTCTTGTTTGTTTTTTGTCATTTCGATTTACCTTTTTGGAATGGAAAAACAGGAGAAAAATATGCTGAAAGAGATGATAGCCAATATAAAAAAGAGATTTTTGAAAGCAAAACAGTAAGAACAACAGATAGCAACCAAATATATGACTGAACTAAAAGAAAGGATTAAGGATTTTGTTGGGGATTTTTATTACAAGTGGAATTTCCGGAAACTAAAAGCAGAATATGGAGGACCCAAAAGAGGCAACATATTGTTGCTGCCACCTTCTGATTTGGATGGTAGCTTTGGTGATGAGCTGATGGTCAAGTCTTTTGTGGCCAATTTCGCCGGTAAATCGCGCGTGACGATATTCACGGATCATTTGATTCGCCGCAACGACTTTTTGGGTCAGTTTCCACAGGTAAAATACGATAACGGCTTTCAAGTGCGGAATTATGACCGCTGGATTGAAGAGCTAAGGATTGCCTCGGCAGTATTCATTATCGGTGCGGATATATTGGACGGTACTTATGCGGCTCGACATTCAATGCGTTATGTCCGTATCGCCACGATGGCTCATCAAATGGGCAAACCTGTTTATTTCTCAGGTTTTAGCTTTAGCAAAAATGCGACAGAGCAAACTAAAGAGGCGATAGCGGAAGTAGCCAAATTGTCTTTGTTGAAGGCTCGAGACATAGATTCGTATAACCGACTTGCTGCTTTTGTGCCTCAAGATCGTCTTTTGCAGGTGAGCGATATGGCTTTCCTGTGTCCTTATGGCGATCAGGTGGAGCAGTCCGAAGCGTTTAGGGCATTTAGATATTGGGCTGACCAACAGCACGCGGAAAACAGACAGATTATCGCTGTATGCCCCAATAGTATTCAGGCAGAAAAAATAGGAAAAGGCAAATACATTGCGGGACTGAAATCCATATTGGACGAATTCAGAGCCAAAGCCAATGTTTCGTTTTTGTATTTATATCATGACGTGCGGGCTTTAAATGATGAAATGTCGGATCGGGACATCAGTCGGGAATTGTTCCAAATGCATCCCAATGAAGATGTAACCCATGCGTACTTCACCGATAGCATTGAAAACGGTGTCGTGGTAAAATCCTATTTGAAATATGTCGATTTTACGGTTACGGGCAGAATGCATTTTGGGATTTCTGGTATTGCGGCAGGTAAACCGATGTTCGGGATTTGCTATGCCAATAAGTTTGAAGGTATGTTGCGTTTGTTTGGGATTAATCCCGATAATGCGCTGGTCGATTATACGGAAATGGACAAATCGGAAAATATTGTCACTAACTTCTTAAATGATATTGATAATCAATATTCTAAAATAAAAGAAAACATAGAAAACGTAAAACAGTTGTCTTTGATGAACGGTCAAGATATTGCATGAGCATAACAAACAAAAAGAGAGTTCTTTTTATAAGCAAACATGCTGTTCACGCTAAAATGGCGATGGCGGGAAACCAGATTTTTTTCAATACGCTATTGAGCTTTTGTGAAGATGACCGTTTTGAATGTGGATTTATTACGGTACAAAAGCAGGGAGCGGATTTTGAAAAAATGAAATCTACGTTTTCCAATATTGCCAAAGATTTTTCTGTTCGGTTACCGAATATCTGGACAGGTTTTACCTATCTGTTTTACAATACGTTTCTCAGGATTCTTTTTTCAATGGTTCGTTCCGATTGGTATTTGTTGGATCCCATTTATCGTTTTTATTTCAAGAAAGCTATAAAACGAACTAAAAATCAATCGTTTGTTCCGGACGTTGTCATATTGGAATGGACGGAAGTTTTATTTTTGGCGAAATTTTGCCGGAAAATATTTCCCAACGCAAAAATAGTCGTGACCGAGCACGATGTGAGTTTCACTAAAGTTGAGAGACGATTTAAAAACAGACCTTTACTTCAGCGGGAACTCGTTATTCATTTTCGGAGAAGGGAGCTGAAAGCACTGAACGATGTCGATTTGGTACGAGTATTGAGCAAGGATGACAAGAATACTTTGATTCACCACCACATAGCACCGGAAAAAATCCGTCTTGTTGCACCTTTCTTCCAGAAAAAGAATCTGGAAGCGAGCGGACCAATTAAGAATCAGATTGTATTCTATGGTGCATTGAATCGCTCAGAAAATCATGAAGCGGTGCAATGGTTTATCGAAAAAGTGTATAAACCTTTTGAATTGCATCAATATGTTTCGTTTGTGATAGTCGGTGGAGGGAATACAAAACTGAAAGAACAATATGATGGTTTACAAGGGATTGTATTTACAGGTTTTGTGGAAGAACCAGCATCCATTTTTGTGGAGTCGTTGTGTATGGTCGTTCCGTTGAGAAACGGCGGCGGCATCAAGATCAAGGTTTTGGAGGGTATGACTTGCTCGTTGCCTGTATTGACCAACGAAATTGGGATTGAAGGCATCGGCGGCAAGGATGGTTCGGAGTTTGTTTATTGCAAAACGCCCGATCAATATGTGCTCACTATAAAAAAACTCATCGACAATCCGGCACTCAGACTGGACATCGGTAACAGTGCTCGGGAATGGGTCAATGAACATTTTGACTATCAAAAAGACCTCGAACAGTATAAATCGGAAATCAGCTCTATGGTTTAGATGCTGAGATATGGTTTTCCGGATTTGGATTTTTACTTAACAATACCAATATGATTGTTCAGATAATCTTATTAGCCATCATGGTCGGTATCGCCTTTTTCATGCAGGAAGAAAAGGTGCTGTTGCTGATTTTGATGTTGTTGCCCTTCAATTTTCTCATAAAATCGGCTTTTTATCCGGTAATCGGAGCAGGGCAGGTTTTCGGATCATGGAAGGAAGCGATGTTGAGTACGGTATTTTTGAAGATTGTCTACCATATTTTCACGAAAAAGATAGCATTAAACAAATATTTCCCGATTTGGTCCATATCGATTTTCTTTCTGGGAATGGTGTTTTTGTTCGTAAGAGCACCGATAATGACCGATGCCCTGATTTCCTTGAAAAGTCTGGGTTATTCTCTGGTTGTTTTTTTCATATTTGCGCATGTCCAACTGCGATTTTTGACCAATAGGAAAATAAGCATTGGAATTGGAATCAGCGCATTGGCTGTTTTCATTATTGCACATATTGAACAATTGTTGCTAACGAGACAGTTTGCCGAGATGTACCATGTATTCAAGGAGCAACTTCCCAATGGAAGACTGTTATACACGGAATCGGCTTATACTATATTGGCTCGCAACCGTATGTTCGGACCGATGGTCGGACCAAATGAGCTGGGTATGTATTCAGCCTTGATATTGGTTTATTTTTCCTATTTGTTCTTTACCCAAAAACTAGACAGAACCAGTAAAATTTTCTTATTGGTGCTTCTGATATTGGGCATTTCTACATTGATACAGACTTATTCGCGTGCTAGTTGGGCTGTATTTCTGATGTCTTCATTCTTCGTCTTCGTTATTGGTGTCCGCAAATGGAAACCGATAATCTATTTCGGGATTTACGTATTAGTTTCAGTTGCGACCATGGTAGCAATTAATAAAGATTTGCGCTTTATTTTCACTGGGAGCGTGACGGGCAAGGAGGCAAGTGCAAGCACGCGCGTGGAAACATTTGGTGCGAGCAGTGCTAAAATCTATAAGAAACCGTTAGGCTACGGATTGGGAACGATTCAATATTCCACGAAAAATCCGCGCAGTTTCAATACGGAGATTTTCTGGTGGATGGTGGCTGGAGAATTGGGAATTATATTTGGTATCATATTGATTTTAATATACTTGATTACTACTTTTAATATACTACATTATAGTCAGAGAGCCATGTACACCAATACATTTACGGCTGTGATGCCATCGTTTTTGTTTACGATTGTGGTGGCAGGATGGTCTTCGGTAATTGTATTTGACCCGACTTTTCAGGAATATCTTTGGAGTTTTTGCGGATTGGCCATCAATCCATTATTGACCAAAACGGATTATGAGCTCTAAAGTCGCCATTATCATATTGAACTGGAATTCTTCGGAAGTTACCATTGAGTGTTTGGACTCATTATCCAATATAAGCCATCGAGATTTCCACGTTTTCTTGGTAGACAATGCTTCCGGAATCGGAGAATATGAATTGATAAACCAATATGTTGAGGGTAAATCCCATATTTCTCTGATTAGCTTGGCTTATAATTATGGTTTTGCCGAGGGCAATAATATTGGAATGCGTATTGCTGAGACCCAATACCAACCCGATTATTACCTTTTGCTCAACAACGATACATTGGTCGATCCAAAATTTCTCGAAAACTTAATAGCAGCGAGTCTTGAAAAGGCCGAAATTGGCATCGCCGTTCCGAAGATTTTCTTTTACGAACCGGCAGACCGGCTGTATTATGCAGGCGGTTATATTAATAAACTGATAGGTATGGGTGAGCATTACGGTTGGCAACAAAAAGATAACGTTCAATATGATGTTAAAAAGGAAGTGGCTTTTGCAAATGGGTGTTGTATGCTGATAGCCAATAAATTATATAAATCAATTGGTAATCTTAACCGTAATTTTTTCGCTAATATAGAGGATGTGGAGTATAGTTATCGTTGTGGGAAGGCTGGTTTTGGCATAATATATGTACCTACCGCTATCGTGATTCATAAAGAGGGTTACGCCTCTAAACGAAACAAGGGTCAGTGGTTTAGGATCTACTTATCAACACGCAATCTAATCCTTTTCTACAAAGAGAGAACCGAATGGTACAAGCCTTTACTCTTTCTACCTTATTTTACTTTCAGATGGATTGTCTATATGGCGTTGAAATTGTTAATTTTGCGCGACAACCAGAGCGTAAGAGCACTATTCAAGGGAGTAAAAGACGGATGGACCAATAAGTTAAGTTTCGTGGAATTACCGACGGAAACCTTATTTAGAACATAAGTCAAACCAAAGAGCACTATGCAAGAAACCGTAGAAATATTATTGTCAACCTACAACGGGGAAAAATATCTAGCCGAACAGCTAGATTCTATCTTTGCACAGACTTACGGTAACTTTTTCATTACTGTTCGCGACGACCACTCCTCTGATGGAACCTTAAAAATCATTCAATCTTATATTGACAAATATCCGGCTAAGATAAAGCTCTACAAAGACCCTATCTGGAAAGTGAAGAACATGGGTTCTACCTTTTCTTTTGGTCGGTTGATGCAGCAAGCTACGGCAAATGTCTTGATGCTTTGCGACCAGGATGATGTCTGGATGGAAGACAAGATTGCCATTACCCTAAACAGGTTCAAATCTTTGGAAGAAGAAAATCCCAATACACCGATATTGGTGTTTTCTGATATGATAGAAGTGGATGAAAACCTCAAAACTTTGAATCTTTCTTTTATCAAAAATCAAAAACTGCTTCCCGAAGTTAAAAACGAACCAACTAAGATCTTGGCGATGAATGTGGTTGCGGGATGTACGACGATGTTCAATAGACAATGTATTGACATCATACTTCCATTCCCGTCCAAACAAGTAATACACGACCATTGGATGGCTATCAACGTTTCTAAATACGGCGTTGTGGATTTTATCAATAGACCGACTCTTTACTATCGTCAACATGCCAACAATGTTGTCGGCGCTAATGAAGTCGGGATGAAATATTTTATTTCCAAACTGAAAAGCCCACTCAAACAATTTGGGCTATACAATGACTTGATTTACAATCTCGATTTCAAGGTCAATGTATTCAAATTCATTTATTACAAAACGGCACTGAACATCAAACGGCTGTTCATGAACTCAACACGAACGGCTAAGAGTTAAACTATACGCGCACGAATACAGACCCTTATGAAAGTCGCAATCATCGGAACAAGAGGCATACCAAATAATTACGGAGGGTTTGAACAGTTTGCGGAATATTTATCGTTAGGATTGGTAAAAAGAGGACATGAGGTTACTGTGTATAATTCGCATAACCATGTATTCCAGGGAAGCAACTGGAATGGTGTTCAGATTATCCACAAATTGGACCCCGAAAAGAAAATAGGAACTGCAGGGCAGTTTATCTACGACCTTGGTTGTATTTGGAATACACGTAAGCACAGTTTCGACATTATTCTCCAACTGGGATATACCAGCAGCACGGTTTGGGGTTGGTTGCTTCCCAGAAAGAAATCCATTGTAGCGACCAATATGGATGGTATCGAATGGCGTCGCAGCAAATTCTCCCCACGCGTACAACGTTTTCTTAAATGGGCGGAAAGTCTTGCCATAAAGTACAGCGACCATCTTATTTCGGATTCTAAAGGTGTGCAGCGTTATCTGATGAACCAATATGATGCGCCGTCAATCTATATTCCTTATGGTGCGGAGGTTTTTAAGAATCCCGACAAGAAAGTTTTGGAGCAATACGATATCCAGCCTTACCAATACAATATGCTCGTTGCTCGGCTTGAGCCTGAAAACAGTATTGACAAGATATTGGACGGTGTGGTTTTGTCAAAAGACAAACTGCCTTTTCTTGTGATAGGTAACTACGACAAAGCGTATGGCGATTTCCTATTGGAGCGTTATAAGGATTATCCACAGATTCGATTTCTTAATAGCATTTACGACATCAACATATTGGACAACCTGAGATATTATTCCAGAATGTATTTTCATGGACATACGGTAGGAGGGACAAATCCTTCGTTATTGGAAGCAATGGCATCGTCCTGTACCATTTGCGCCCACAAAAACGTATTTAATGAAACCATATTGGGAACAGATGCTTATTATTTTCTGGACTCCAAAGAGATTGCAAGATTCCTAGACATGAATGAGCTCAATCATTCATTTGTTCCCAACAATCTGAGAAAAATAGAGACCACTTATACTTGGGACAATATCATCAATCAATACGAGGAATTTTTCAAGAAAATATTGAGGAAGTGAATCCGATGAGCTAAAAAAGAGATTTTATGTGCTATGAAGTTGTTGAGTAGTACTTTGAAACTACCAATTCGGGAATAACACAAAAAATTAAGTAGTATGTTTGTCCCAAACCAAAACACCTATGATTATTTCTTTGAAAACGGGAAGTAAACCCCTTAATGATTTATTTGCGATACCACTTTTGGGATCTTTTATCATTTTCGTCTTAGCACTATTTCCTGTTCCTCTAGCATATATTTTGAATCATTTTCTCTATTTTGCTGAAGATACTTTTATCGAGAGAGGTATTGTTCTGGTAACAGCAGTTTGGAACGTTATTCTCACTTTTGTTTTTCATGTCAGAATTAGTATTTTCTTCATTCCCTGTTGGCTGTTGTTTTTGATTATTGGAATACTAAGATATTTTCATGTCATTGGCGGTTAATCTGAAACGTTTAATTGGTGGCAATATTAAATTAAAAGCAAAGAGAGCCGAATCATTCGATTCGGCTCTCTTTCAATATAGAGTAACGATACTACCAACCCTGATCTTCAGGAGTATTGGGGTCTAGTAGGTTCATTGCCTTCGCAAATGACGTAACCGTTCCTGGCAATGCCAGCCAAAAAAACGGACGGACATATATCAACATCAATATGATAACCACTAACCAAATAAAAAATTGTATCCAATATTTTCCGGTAGACTGTTGTGCTGTCATGATTCAAGATTTATATGTGCAAATATAGTAGCGAAACTTTATAAACACAACTTTTTGTTATTGTTGTCCGTAGGTTTCTTTATAGAAGGCCATGGCTTTTTCGATGATGGAAACAGCGACTTCCTTACTTTCAAATCCGGTTACTTTTACTTCCTTCTTTTCCAATAGTTTGTAGGTTTCGAAGAAGTTGCGGATTTCGTCCAGCTTTTGAGCAGGGAGGTCATCCAATGAATTGATTTCAGCCAATGTAGTGTCGTCGTTTGCTACGGCGATGATTTTGTCATCTCCTTCACCGTTGTCAATCATGCGCATGACACCGATAACTCTTGCACTTACCATACAGAGCGGAACGACTGCCTCGTATGTCATCACCAATATGTCCAACGGGTCTTTGTCGTCTCCCAACGTCTGAGGTATGAAACCGTAGTTGCTAGGGTAGTGAGTAGCGCTGAAAAGCACTCTGTCGAGCTTCAACAGACCTGTCGTTTTGTCGATTTCGTATTTGGTACGGGAACCGGCAGGGATTTCGATGATTCCATTTACAACTGAAGGCGCTTTTTTGCCAGCACTGGCTCCATGCCATGGATGTAATACGTTGGTATTTACAGACATTTTGTTTATGATTTTTTAAATAACAGAGGGCAAAGGTAGAATTCCTCCGTTATATTTTTATTAAAAAAGGGAAAAAAACAAGAATATATTCGCCGTGCGAGCAGAATACAGTCAAATATTTGCCATAATAATATAAAGAGAACTACATATTACGACATATCCGATTGTTGTATTGGAATATTTCATACTTTTGCACCTCAAATTTTTTTTTAATTAACCAAAAATCAGGGTAATGAACAATTACGAATTGATGGCGATTTTTACCCCTGTACTTTCTGAGGAAGAGTTTAAGGCTACCCAGAAAAAGTACACCGACTTCCTCGAAGCTAACGGTGGTACTATCACGTACAGCAACCCATGGGGACTAAAATCGCTGGCGTATTCCGTACAGAAAAAAACCACAGCTATATACTGGGTTTTAGAGTACAGCGCGCCATCCGACTTCAACGAGAAGTTTAAGATTCAGCTTTTACGTGACGACAATGTATTGCGTCACATGATCACGGTACTCGACAAATACGCCGTCGAATACAATGCTAAAAAGAGAAGTGGCGTAAAATCTTCTGATACCGAAAAAGTGGAGGCATAAAAATCATGGCAAAAGCAAATGAAATCAAATACCTTACCGCTATCAAACAAGAACAACCTAAAAAGAAGTTCTGCCGTTTTAAAAAGTATGGTATCAAATACATCGACTATAAAGATGTAGAATTTCTGAAAAAATTTGTTAACGAACAAGGTAAATTATTGCCACGTCGCTTGACAGGTAACTCTTTGAAATATCAAAGAAAAGTAGCTGTCGCTATCAAAAAAGCACGTCAGATGGTATTGTTGCCATTCGTAACAGATCTTTTGAAATAAATCGGATTTTAAGTTTTTAGTAATAAGTTTTAAACTTTTTGTTACTAAAAACTTAT
>JAATFC010000202.1 GCA_015655435.1 Chitinophagales bacterium
GCCTGTACGTTTTGTTTCAGTTGTTGTTGGCTCACGCCTTTCACGCTGCCGACGGTACCGACGGGCATGAAAATGGGTGTTTCTATCTGTCCGTGGTCGGTGGTCATTACGCCTGCCCGAGCTTTGGAATTGCTGTCTGTTCCTTTTAATTCAAATGTTAATGAAGCCATCGGGCAAAGATATTGCAAAACAATTCATCCAATATGCGCCGACTTCATTTAACATTGAATACTTAACTTTGAAACACGGAACAGTTGAGGATTTAAATATTAGACATATTGCGGAACGTAGTTAAATATCTTATTCGAGGCATATTGGTATTGGGTTTTGGCTTTTTTATGCAAAAAAGTGAAGCGCAGAGACGGCTGTTGGTCGGACGCGTTTTTGCAGCGATGAGTTTCCGTTCCACATCCGGTATTTTGGTTGAATCTTCTAGTGGAGCGTCTTCTTTTACGGATGACAAAGGTTATTTTTCTCTTAATGTTGTGCCGCACGACACGATTTACTATTACGTAAGCAAACTGACCAAAAGTATTCCCTATCCGGTGGACTCCATCAAGAACTGGGACGATTATGCAATCGCGGTACAAACGATTGAATACGACATTGCACGCGCCAGAAAATATGGTTATGACGTTGCCAATATAGACCCGACGTTAATCTTGGAAAACGTAACAGTCGTATCGCGCAACTACCATAAGGATTCATTGGAAAACAGGCAGGAATACGATAAAGTATTCAACTACAAAAAACCGCCTATTAATCCGTTTTCTCCCATAAGTACAATTGCTAACTTGTTGGATTTCAAAACAAAAAAGCGGATGAAACGTATGAAAGGGGATTTGCTTTTTGAAGAGCAGCAAGGATATATCGATACACGATTCAACCGAACCTCCGTGAAGAAGAGTCTGGGTAAATCGGTGGACGACTCCACGCTGACTTTTTACCTAAAAAGATATCGTCCGACTTATGAGGAAGTGCTTGGCATGGAAAATATGTCCATGATTATGTACATCCGAAAGACTTACCAGCTATTGGAAGACAGCTTGCAAGGCAAACCTAACGCTGCGTTAAATCCTGTGATTAACAAAAAATAAGATGCTATTTTCGCGCGATTGGCATTATTTTGAATTATTGAGAGTGTTTACTAATACGAACGACATTGAAAGCTTTTAGATTTTTATACATTTTTGCGTTATTGGTTTTGGTTGGAGGAACTGCGAAAGCCCAAAATTATATTGTAGGTCGCGTCACTTCGGGTATGTCGGATGAAGAATTTTTGGGTAATATCATGCTGGAGACATCTTCTGGTACGACTTCTTTTACCAAAAGTTCGGGTATGTTTACCATCCAATACAAACCACACGACACTTTGTTTTTTTATTATCAGGGAAAGCGCACGGTTTCTTATTTGACCGATACCATCGCACACGAAAACTTTATCGTACCATTATTCATGGTACGCAACCGTGTGATGGAAGGTGCAAAATCAAGGTTCAATCCGGCGTTGATGCCGAATGACACTTCCTACAATAACGTAACTGTCCAAGCACGTAATTACAGTCAGGACTCGTTGGCGAGAAGGCAGGAATATGGCAAGGCTTTCGGATATACCAAACCGAAAATGAAATTTGGACAGGACTGGACGCCCGTATCGCTCAATGTCGGCAAATTGTACGAAACGCTGAACGGAAAGAAGAAAAAGCAAAACCAGATGCTGAAGGATAACCTTTTGCGTGAGGAGCAGGAAGGTTATGTAACCAACCGATTCAACCCGACTTTTGTCAAGAAAGCATTGAAAAATAATATTTCTGAAACGGCATTGGAAGATTTCATGAAGTCAAAACGCCCCAAGTACGAAGATATCGTAGGTATGTCGGAGCTGGAATTTACGGATTATGTCCGAAGGGCTTACGACCAATATAAAAGTGGGAAATAAATCTCTTTTGATTAAATTTGTTCCATGGCGCACATTGTGGGAACGAGCATATTTACTGTTTTTTGTTTCATTGTACTCACGCAATTATTCTATTACCTGTTCTTTTTTCTCCGGTTGGCTTTCTACAAGAAAAAAGCAGTTTCAGAAACACAGGAATACCCCGTTTCGGTGGTTATATGCGCGCGCGACGAAGCCGGAAAGCTGGTCAATACATTGCCTGGCGTACTGTTGCAGCAATACAGCACTACACACGAAATCATATTGGTCAACGACAACTCTACGGACGATACCAAATATCTATTGGAAGAATTTCAACGAAAGTTCAAACAGTTGCAGATATTGCCTCTGACTCAGGAAGCTAAATTGATTCCCGGGAAAAAATTTCCGTTGTCAATGGGTGTCAGAACGGCTAAATACGATGTTTTACTGTTGACGGATGCGGATTGTACACCCGCCACCGAATACTGGATGCAGAAAATGCAGGAAGGTTATCGGGAAGGTATCGACATTGTATTGGGCTATGGGCCTTACAGGAAAAGAAATGGGCTTTTAAACAAACTGATTCGTTTCGAGACGTTCCATACCGCTTTGCAGTATTTGTCCTACGCCTTGGCGGGCATGCCTTATATGGGTGTTGGTCGTAATCTTTCATACAAAAGAAATATTTTCCTTACTAATAAGGGTTTTGCTTCCATCAACCATATTCCCGGTGGCGATGACGACCTTTTCATCAATAAGATTTCTACGAAAACCAATACGGCTATCGTGATTGACAAAGAAGCCCACACTATAAGCGAACCTAAAACGACCTGGTCGGAGTGGCGCAAACAGAAAAACCGTCACTATACAACCGCAAAATATTACAAACCAAAATTCAAGTTGTTGCTGGGACTATACTCGGCAGGATGTTTTTTAGTATATCCATTGGCTATATTGGCGATGTTCTTTTTCGGATGGAAAATAGTCGTCGGATTGTTGTTGCTTCGCTTGATTGTATTGGCATTTGTATGGAAAAAGAGCATGGACAAACTGGACGAATCCGACCTTTGGTCATCTTTCCTTTTGTTTGATTTGTGGAACTGTTTGTACTATTTTCTGTTCCTGCCATCGCTTTTCAAGAAACCCGCACAAAAGTGGAAGTAACACTTAACGGATTCTTAAAAAAAGAAAAGTTTGGATTCTTTACCAAACAAATTGGATTAGCCGCTCGTACATATCTTTGTAAGATATTCTAAAGTCAGAAAACAGTAAACATTTTAGTATTATGAAGCGCATGTTGATTGCCCTAATGTTGTTTGGCAGCAGCGTTGCAGTTTTTACAAGCTGCACCAAAGACCCTATTAAGAACATGAGTTACGAAGACTCGCGCGTGTATATCACACAAAAGGATTCTTCGGTCAATTTCTCCAATTTCTCCACATTTTATATTGCGGATTCGGTGGCTGTAATCAGCGGCAATTATTCCAAAAAAGAATTGACGCCAATAGACTCCGCTTACATCGCCTCCACCAAGAAATATTTGACTGCGGCGGGTTTCACGCAGACAAATGATACTTCCAAAGCAGACTTGGGTGTGGTTGTCAATCGTGTAATTAGCTATTCCACAGGATATTATGATTACGGTTCGTATTGGGGTGGATACGGTAGCTATTGGGATCCTGGCTATTATTGGGGTTATCCGGGTTATGGTTACGGCTATCCGGGCTACCTGCAACCATTTGTCATCAAGGATGTTTCTATTGAGATTGATGTCCTTGACCTGAGGAATGCTGCAGCTAACAAAAAAATAAAATTGCTATGGATGGGAGTAGTCAACGGTGCCGGTGTTGCCAGCAATAACGATACATCTGTTGCCGATTCGCAAGTGGCAAATCTGTTTGCCCAATCCACTTATTTGAAAAAATAACACCCTATCCGAGAATTTCTAAAAAACGAAAAGATGAAAAAAGTTTGGCAATTAATGATATTAGGTGTTGTGATGTTCATGGCATCTTTCCGCACCGCAAAAGCACAGGAAGCAGGGGATATGATTCTCAATATAAACTACAACCCAAGTTTTCCGATAGGAGGATTTAAAGACAACGTCATCGGAAAATCAAGCTGGAAAGGCTATAGCGGCGACATTATGTACCATTTCGCGGACAAATGGGCGGCTGGGTTGAGTTTTTCCTATCAAGGTTATGAAGAAAGAACGCCTAGAGCGACCTATAATATCAACGGTTCGGATGTCAATGGCGTACTGAACACTTCCGTTGAGATTTATCCAATATTGGCAAAAGCACAGTTCTATCCATTGGGTGGCAAAAGTGCCGCAATCCGTCCTTATGTACAGTTGGGAACAGGCTTGGCGGTTGTGGATTTCAACCAATATTTGGGTATGTATTCTACTTCGCACCGTTCGACTGGACGTTTTATGGCGCAAGGTGGTATTGGCGTTTCCATTCCATTTGGCAAACTGACATCCAATGGATTGCAATTGGGAGCAAACTATAATTATGTCAACTATGATGGTCGATTTACTGACCAGGCTGGCAACCTAAGCAAAGTCAATAATCTTGGCTCGTTGAGTGCCTATATTGGCGTGCATTTCGCATTAAGGTAAGAGATTAGTGTTTAGGATAAAAAACGTCCCGAGTCTAGCAATAGATTCGGGACGTTTTAGTAGTTGGTGATAATACCAATGATGGCGAAAAGCATCGCTATTTTGCAAAATGAAAAGCGAATAAACTTTTATATGCGGATTTGATTAATAGAATTCCAATACGAACCCATTACTCCTCGGTTTTGCATATTGGATAGACTTACTTTTGATAAATCCAAATTGTTATTTTCTGTAATGAAATTTAATACATATTTATAAACTGAAAAGTCAAGAAATATGAAATCCCATTTTGAATAATGGTTTAACATTAAACGAAATTCAGAATCAAGTTTATTTTTTCTAATAGTTTCATCTAGAATTTTAAAAATTATATTGACCTGCTTTATTTCAGGTTCAAAATTCATTCCCGTAATGAAAAATGGTTCTAACCTTGAAAACCAAATCAAGAAAATTGATCTTTTTAATACTTCAATATTGTTTTCTGCAAGTTCAGCATATTCCAAAAATATTTCAGTATATAATTTGGAAATTTTAGATTTATCAATCATTAAAATTTTCTCTTCAATTGTACCATTAACTTTTGAAAGCAGTTTTATACATTCATCTTCTTTTTGTAGAATTTTATAAAGTTTGTTGCTCATAGACTTCCTCCTAACTTCTATTTTTACGGGTTACTGTTCTGATAACGTTCCTCTGCTTGGCGAAGTTCGGTGTCTAAATTACATAAAAAAGCCAATGCTCGCGGCATTGGCATAATAGAATTCTGAAAGTTGAATTTTGGTACTTCATCTCGCATTTTAATAAACCGATGTTACTAGTTGTGTTTTTCGTTAGTTTGCTTGTTTTTAGGGAAATACTATTCCTTAGTTAGATGTAGTTGTATAAAACCATCTTTCACAGAGTGTTCTTTGAGTCTAAATTTCGAGTTTAACTCGCTGTTATTTCCCAAAACAGCTCCGACTCCGGTGATTAATGGATTGATATTAAAATAAATATCTGTTACCAAATCTTTGTCTATAAAAGCGTTAAATGTTCCAGCGCCTCCTCCGATTGCAATTTCTTGTAATCCTTTAGATGATATATATTCAATGGCTTCTTCAGGACTTCCTACTGTCTTGTAACCTTCTGATATTTTTGTGCTATCAGATAATATTATGATTTCTATACCGTCAAAAAGATTCTTGATTTCCTGTGGGAAATTCTGAAAACTTACAAAGGTTTTCGAACCTATCACAAGGTTGCCTACTTGTTTTGCAAATCCCAGATAAAATTCCATCGCTTTTGGTGGTAGCTGATGATGAGGATTATCAGATAGTAAAACTTTTCCATTCGCCGAGATGTTTGCGATTAATGTTACTTTCATTGTGAATGATTTATATTTTAGGTACAAAACTATCTGATATTGAATTTATCTTTGTTATGGATTACCTTTTGGAAAGTGACTATATATGAAAACAAAAAATGAAATAAGCAAAGAAAAAATATTGGCTATAAAAGATGCTATCGAACTGTTGAGTGGCAAATGGAAGTTTTGCATTTTGCATAATTTGTATCATTATCAAACGATGCGGTTCAAAGATTTGCAGGAAAAGTCTGTAGGTATAACACCAAAAGTTCTGTCAAAGGAGTTGCAGGAATTAGAAGATAATTTGTTGATTACTAGAACTGTCAATAGTACAAAACCAGTTACCGTTTCTTATGCACCTACTAAATACGCAGAAGAAGTTCAGCCAGTCATAGATGCTTTGCTTGATTTTGGATTGAAGCACAGGAAAAAAATAAAAGAGAAATAATTTGACCAACCTAGTCCGAAGCCTTTTCAGTTGAGACTTCCCCCAATACAAAATATTAGTCGACGTTTTTTATTTTATTTTCTTTCGTCAGTTGATAAAATTGCATATCCGTAATTATCGGACCAACCAGATTTTAAAGGCAATAGTTTTCTTGTATGCGCTTCTCGAGTCATTCCTACTTTCTCTAAAACACTTATTGAACCATAGTTTTCCACAGCACAACCTGCTTCAATCCTATGTAATTTTAAATCTTGAAAACCAAAGTCTAATATTCTTCTTAAACTTTCTGTTGCATAACCTTTGTTCCAATATCTGAAATCGTATTGAAACCAAACTTCAGCATTTTTATAATGCTCTTTTCCTAATTTAATTCCGATTAATCCGATAAATTCATTTTTCTCAATTAGCTCAACAGTAAAAGTAAAATTTGTGATTTTATTTTTGGAATTTTCAGCAATCCAATTCTCAACAGTAATTATAGTTTCATCAATATTTTCAGGAATTTTAGAAGTATTAAATCTAGCTGTTTCTTCTAAAGATTGTAGTTTGTAAACGTTTTCAATATCTAGTTTTGAGATTGGTTTTATATTTAATCTTTCGGTTTGTAGATTGAGATTTGTCATATAGTTTCATGTTTTACGCGGTCGTTGGTGTTATCTCCAACGACCAATCAATTCTAATTGTTGGTAAAAACACCAACAATGGAGAAAAATACTTTGTTAGCACCTGGCGTTCTGTCCACCGTTAATAGTTCTATTCTATTTGTCAAAATATGTCTTTGTCTCTGCCGTCAATTTTATGATTTACTTTCTGTCCCATACTTGAAGTTACATAACTTGTAACGGTTTCTTCTTTTCTTTGTCCGTTTGATAAGTAGTCAAGATATATAGAGCAGTCTCCTGTAATTTTTACCCAAACAGTTTTACTTTCTCCTTTTTCTAACTTGCCAATATGTCCGCCACCACAACCAACAATTTTAATGTCCGTCAATTCAGTTCCTGTGTCATTTGTAAATGTAATTCTCATTGTTCCAAGTAAGATTATTGCAAACCAACAATAGGCAAGCATTATCGGTATGTTAACCAACATAATCCCTGAAATAGTCAAAAGTCTTTTTCGATTTTCATTGTCTTTGCCGGCTCTTACTAGAATTGCAATCAAAATTACTACGTTTATTAGCCCTGTAAATAAAATAAAACCGTAGCCAAGGAAAAGTAGTCCAGACGAAGAAGTCAGAAAGTAAAGTCCGAAAATTGCTGTCCCAAGTAAGAATGAAATTAATGCTGTTCGTCGTCCGAGTTTTATGTATCGTTCTGTCGCCATACGCTTGGTGTTGACTATCAAATATACGTATTTTTGCAGGCGACTAAATTTTTTCATAGAGTTCACGCCACCTACTAAATCAATCGTTGTCGTTGGTTTATTACCGAACACCAACCATATTTAATTGTTGGTGTTTTCACCAACAATGGCGAATACGTAAAATATCTTTGAATAAGTAATTGCTATAATTTTAGTTGATAATTTATTGTTGAAATTTTTTGCATATTGCGTTCCATTCTTATTTGATAACCAAACGAAACCGTGTAATGAAAGGTTCGCTGTATACATTCCTTTTTGTTTTTCTTGCCTGTTCCTGTAAGCAAAATAACGCTCCTGTCGCGAGTGCCAATGCCCAGTCAGTCAAATTCAATATTCCCGATTCTTCCAAAACGGATGTGGCGTCAGATACCACGGACTTGGGTGCAATATGGCTGAAAAGTATTTTCCAATGTAAAGATGCAAGTACATATTGTTTTTACTTGGGAAAAGAGAAAAAGCTATGCACCAGACGGTTTTACCATTTTATGGAGGATTCGGAAGCCATCTTCGGAGCATCTAACCTGACCGACAAGGAATACGACAGTGCCGTGAAAAAATACAAAGCAAAATGGACTAAAATATATCCGTTGCGTGATGGACAAGAGCCGTGGTTGTTTGGTCGGGGCAATGACGATGCGGAAAGTATCAAGGAAGTGCGTGTCAAAAAGATTTCCGGTGAGAAATATTACGTCTACGTGGATTTTGGTTTTGCCAATCCCAAGACGGAAAGCGAGGTGACTTTAGTTCCATTTGAGAAAAAATACAAGATTGACTATTGCCAGACGAAGTTTTTGGATTAAACAGATTAGACTTCTCAATATATTTTGTAATAATCCTGTCATGGGTTTTATTGATTCGCCTATTCGCCGATTGCTTAGTACCTTTACAGTTCAGACTGAAAGCGATGGCAAAGAAAGGATTGGTATTGATGAATCTGGGTTCTCCCGATTCGACTAAGGTTTCGGATGTAAGAAAATATCTACGCGAATTTCTCATGGATGAGCGCGTATTGGACTTGCCTTATATTGGACGGTTCTTTTTGGTCAATTGCATTATTGCGCCGTTCCGTGCGCCCAAGTCGGCGGCGGCTTATCGTTCTATTTGGACAAACGAGGGTTCGCCTTTGATCGTATTGACAAAGGAATTACAAAAAGTAGTGCAGGATATCGTTCCGGAATCGGTGGAGATAGCCATGCGTTACGGACAGCCTAATCCCAAAACAGCTTACGACAACCTCATCCGAAACAATCCCGACCTCGAAGAAGTAACACTCTTCCCGTTGTATCCGCATTATGCCATGAGCAGCTACGAAACGGCTGTGGAATACATGAAAGAGGTTTACAAAAAAGAAGGTTATCAATTTAAGTTGAAAAATGTCCCGGCCTATTATGAGCATCCGGACTATATACATGCGTTGGCGGAGAGCATCCGTCCGCATCTAAACCAGTCTTTCGACAAAATATTGTTCAGCTACCACGGAGTGCCAGAGCGTCATATATTCAAAGGTCATGCGCAGTTTGGTTCGTCCATTCCGTTTGGGACACTTTGTGACGACAATTGTGATGTGCCGGATCATTGCTACCGTTCACAAATACGCAGGACGACGAGACTTGTCGTGGAGGCATTGGGGATTCCCGAAGGCAAATGGGAGCAGTCTTTCCAGTCGCGTTTGGGGAAAGATCCTTGGTTGCAGCCTTATACCGCTGAACGTTTAGCGAAATTACCCAATGAAGGCGTAAAGAAATTATTAGTCGTTTCGCCTGCATTTGTAAGTGATTGTTTGGAAACCTTGGAAGAAATTGCCGTGGAGGGAAAAGAAACATTTTTGCATGCGGGTGGTGAATCTTTTGACGCGATTCCCTGTGTGAATACAAATGATATCTGGGTAAAAGCAATTGCCAATATCAAGGAAACTTCTGTTGACGTTTATTAGACCAATATGTACTACTACTTAAAAGCGATACATATCATTTTTGTTGTTTGCTGGTTTGCCGGTTTGTTTTACATGCCGCGGTTGTTGATATACAATCGGGAAGCGCAGGACAGACCCGAACCAGAAAAAACCATTTTGTATAACCAATATAGCCTGATGCAAAAAAGGTTGTGGTTTGGCATTACCTGGCCGTCGGCAATCATCACGCTTATCATGGGGCCGGCGATTCTCTTTATGGGAAAATGGAATGTGCAGATGATGAACGGTTCTGCCGGTTGGCTTTGGATAAAACTGGCTTTTGTGTTGCTTTTGTACGGTTATCATTTTTCCTTAAATGCTTTGTTTTTGCAACAGAAAAAAGGAATTTTCAAATACACAAGCCAACAATTGCGCATTTGGAACGAAGCAGCAACCTTGCTGCTTTTTGCCATTGTTTTTCTCGCAACGGTAAAACAGAGTTTCAGTTTTGTGTACGGGATAGTCGGGATATTGGCGTTGGTTGTCGTTCTGCTGTTAGCCATTCGTATATATGCGAAAGTTCGCAAAAAATAAGACATTTATTCCCGTTGCTTTGGAATAAATAAGGTAAATTTGGAAATAATAAACAACGGTTTTCATAAAATATTTCCTTACCAACTAAATCTTGTTTTATGAATAAGTCTATATTGATTCCCACCGATTTTTCAGATGTTGCCTACCATGCCGCAGAGTATGCCATAGGTCTAGGCAAGCAACTCAATATCAAACGTCTTGTATTGTACCACGCTTGGCAGCAGCCAATCGTCGTCGATCCCAACCTTGTCAATACAGAAATGGTCAACACGGAAGAGCTACGAGAGATTGGGGACGAAAGCCTGCATGGATTTACCAAGAAAATCAAACAGTTGGCAGGAGAGGGATTTGAAGTCGTGCAAGAGATGGACTATAATCCCGTGGCTGGCGGCGTTGCAGAGATGTGCACCAAACACAATTCCGCTTATGTCGTAATGAGTGTTACTGGTTCTGGAAAATTTGTCGAGAAAGTATTGGGCAGCAATGCGGTATCTACTGCCAAGTCTATCAACGTTCCGGTTATTATAGTGCCAGGTTCATATAGTTTCCAAAAAATAGAACATATTGGACTGACCTGCGACTATAAAAACATAGAAACAACCATTCCGTTTGAACCAATTAAACAAGTATTGGAAGATTCCGCAGCTAAACTGTTTGTTGTCTATATCGATACTACGCGTGAAACTTTACCAAATTCTCTGGAAGAGCAAAATCGTCAGATTAACATGATGTTGGACAGGACGGATGCACAATTCCATGTAGTTGAGGACAGCAGTTTTATGCACGGTATTACGGAGTTTGCGGACGAAAACCATCTTGAACTTATTATAGCAGTTCCAAGAAAAAAAGGATTTTTGGAAGTGTTGTTCAAAGGCAGCCGCACGACCGAATTAGCTTTCAATAGCAAAAAACCTATCATGGTTGTACACAAAAAACTAGAGTAAATTATTTACATATTAAAAGCTGAAAGCAAACAGAAAAGCCCTTCTCATAGAAAGGGCTTTTTGTTTTTTTAGGGATATTGGATTTTCAAAACCCAGGCGTTTTTGCTTGTTAAGTGTTTATTGGCTGCATCCGGGATCGTAATCAATATGTTGTCATTGTCTTGTTTCCACTTGATTTTAGAGGAACTTCCCAATAGTGAAATCTGTTTTATTTTTCCTTTTGGTAAATGCTGTAATGAGATTGAGTTGGGCAGATACGTTTCCTTTTCATCGCCTCGGTAGATGGCGTAGATATTTTTTCCGTTTAAAGTAAAGACTGTCTTTCCCTGTGTTCCAATAGTGCTGTCGCCTACCGTATTGTAGATGGCTTCGCTATTTATTTTCATCCAGTCGCCTATTTCTTTCAGCCGCTGATACGCTATTGGATCCCAGTCGCCTTTCGGACTAGGACCGACATTGAGCAAAAGATTTCCGTTGCGACTGACCACGTCCGTCAATATGTGGATTACTTTATTGGTCGATTTATAGTCGTCATTCGGAACGTAAGACCAGCTATTGCCAAGCGTCATGCAGCTTTCCCAAGGATACGGAAGGTAATGGTCAGGAATGCTCTGTTCGGGTGTCACATAGTTTTCGTATTCGCCCGATACCGTCCTGTCCACGAATAGCATTCCGGGTTGATGCTGTCTTGCCATCTTTGCAATGCGCGGCATGTCAATGTCTTGTTCGTAGGGAATGTTGCGTTGCCAATCAACAGCCGTATCGACGGTGCTTAGTGGTCGTACCCAACCTCCGTCCAGCCATAGTATATCCAACGAACCGTAATCAGAAGAAAGTTCCTCAATCTGGTTGTAAACAAACTGCTTGAAAGCATTCCATTTTTCGGGATACTTTTTCGGGTTGTAGGATGGATTGCGACTGCTTGGCGGAAAATAACGCCACCAATAGTCGTTGTTGTGCCAGTCGGGTTTGGAAAAATAGGCACCGACCATAAAATCCTTTTTACGAAAAGCAGAGAAAACCTCCTTTGCTATATTGCTTTTTGGATTAGAGGAAAAGGGGTCTTTCGGATCCGTAACTTTATAGTCCGAATATTTTGTATCAAACATATTGAATCCGTCATGGTGTTTGGTCGTGAATACGACATACTTCATCCCCGCTGCTTCCGCTGCTGTCGCCCACTTGTCCGGATTGAAGTCAATAGGGTTGAATTTTGTTTGTAGGTTTTCGTAAGCCTTGATGTATTCGAAATAGTTGTCTTTGTATGGTCCTTTTCGTTCGCACCATCCTTCGTCCTCCGGGCAGATACTCCAGCTTTCCACAATTCCCAACTCACTGTAAGTGCCCCAGTGCATCAGCAAACCAAATTTTTTGATCTGCCATGATTGGAGTTTTTGTAATACTAGCGGGTCTTTCGGCCATACATATCCTTTGCTGGTGTTGTGCTGTTGGGCAAACCCTGCAAAAGATAGAAATGTTATGAAAAATGTTCCTAAAAGCCTCTTCATTGAAATATTTTTTTCAGCTTATAAGTACTTTAAAACTAAGCAATTGTTAATAAATATTATCGTAAAGTTAATAAAATATTAAAAACTTTTGTTTTTTTTATTTAAAGTTTAGTAACTTGTGTTAAAATTGCTTGCTGCTATGCCATAGTAGTTTCAAAATGTTTTTTATCCAAAAATTAATTGTCAATGAAGAAAAGTATTAACACCGTTATTCGGCTTTTGAGCATCTTCTGCTTTCTGTTTTTTAGCTCGAGTTCTTTTGCCCAGACGGAAAAAGTTTCCGGAGTAGTAAAGGATACATCAGGTAATCCTTTAGAGGGCGTATCTGTTATTATAGCAAAAAAAGTAGTCGGTATCACGGACGCGAATGGAACATTCTCCGTCAACGTAGACAAAAACATCGCAACGCTCTCATTCTCGGCAATCGGCCACGAAACTAAAGTGGTTAACATTGTCGGAACAAGTGCAGTTGAAGTTATCTTGAACCCCAAAATAGTAGAAGGCAGTGAGGTTATTGTCACGGCTTTGGGACTTAAACGAGAATCGAGGTCAATAGGTTATTCGGTTCAGAAAGTTGGAGGAGGAGATATTACCAAGGCGGCGGCTCCGGACATATCTTCGGGTTTGATGGGTAAAGCAGCGGGTATGAATATTACGAGTTCCAATGGTATTCAGGGGAATTCCCAGAGAATCGTGATTCGTGGAAACAATAGCATATTGGGAAGTAACCAACCGCTTATTGTCATTGACGGTATTCAGGTGGAAAATAATACTGTAGGAGGTACGCAGACTGGGGCTAGTGGTACAGATTTGGCCGCAGGAAAGGATTGGGGTTCTTTTCTCAATTTTGTGAATAGCGATGATGTACAGGACGTGTCCGTGCTAAAGGGTGCAACTGCTGCTGCCCTATATGGCGCAAGAGGAGGCAATGGCGTTATTCTGATTACCACTAAGAAAGGAGGAAAGAGAGATGGATTTGGAATTGACTATAATGTATCTTCTTTATATTCCAATCCGTATCGTTATCAGGATATGCAAAATGAATACGGACATGGAGGGACAAATGCCATGTGGTCGGCAGTGCCAGAGTTTCCCAAAGATGCAAATGGCAACCTTCGTTTTCCAGGTCGATATTCTTGGGATGGAGTACCTGTGTCTCCACAATATTCTTCAGCAAATACAATTCCTGGTGGATACAATTCCTGGGATGTTTTCAGTTGGTTTGGTCCATCCTCTTCTTGGGGACACAAACTGGATGGGACGGAAATTATCTGGTGGGACGGTGTTAAACGCAAATGGGATCCACAACCAGATAATAGAAAAGCGTATTTCCGTACGGGTAATACAACTATTCACAATCTGTCCTTCAACAAAGCAGGCGATTTTGGAAATGTGCGTTTTGCCTATACGCGTCAAGATAACAAGGCTATTATCCTGAATAGCAATTATAGCATGAATAATTTCAACTTGGGGTCTAACCTCAATATTTCCAAGAAACTAAAAGCTGAAATTACTGCAAGCTATAATAATTATAATAGATTGAATGTTCCGGACATTGGAAATGATAATGGCTGGTCCAAGTTCATGATTTATTCCATGTCAAGAGAATACAAACCAATAGAGTTTGATACATACAAAAATGACGATGGTTCTAGACGGGATTTTAGCTCTCAGCCGTATGCTGCGTATGGTTTCTATCCTTATGCGAATAATGCTAACCATAAACTGTTCTGGCAGTTCTTTGAGCAGAACCAACGCCTGACAAGAAACCAATTATTGGGATCCGTAAAGCTATCAGCGGATTTTACCTCGTGGTTGAATGTAACCGGACGGGCATCGTTAAACTATACGACTGCTAATATTGAGAGCAAGTATGCTCCCGTAGATGCAGCAGGAGTACAGGGACAATATGGTATTGAGTATACCAAGAACCAAGAGACAAACTTTGAAGTATTTACGACATTGCATAAAGACAACATCTTTGGCTCGAAGTTCAACACAAGCTTAATGATTGGTAATAGTGCGTTGAAGAGCAGATACTATGACAATGCGGCTTGGAACAGCGGAGAAAGAGATGCGGTAAACGGCACGGGTAGTAATTATCCATGGGCAGTACCTTTTAAATATTACCTAAGAAATACAACTTACCCCAATACGTATATTCAAGGACCCCAGGAAACATGGAGTAACTATAATATTAATTCAATCTTCGGAGTGTATGACCTATCCTATGACAATTACCTATTCCTCCAGTTGACGGGTAGGAATGACTGGACATCAACATTGCCTTCGAAGAACAATTCTTATTTCTATCCATCTGCAAGTTTAAGTTTTGTGTTTACTGAAGCTATTAAAGCATTGCAAGGGTCTAGTGTATTGAGTTATGGTAAATTAAAATTGTCTGCTGCAAAGAGTGCAAATGGCGCTACTCCTTACCAGGCACAGTATAATTACAGAACAACGGTGGCTTCAAACTATATCAATGGAAATGAACCCATAACTTTTGGTGGACTTGCTGTAACGGGATATCCTAAGGCGATACCTCCTTTTAATCTCATACCGCAAACTAACAAGTCGTATGAGGCTGGTGTGGAATTGGGCTTTTTCAATAACAGATTAAACGCACAGTTCACTGTTTATAAAACGCAAGCATATAACCAGATACTTACGGGAGATTTAAATGCATCTGCTGGTGCATCTAGTGTGACTTTCAATACGGGAGAATTGTCCAATAAAGGCTTTGAATTTATCATTAGCGCGACTCCTATTCAAAATCCTAATTTCAAATGGGACATCTCCATCAATGCTGCGCATAATGTAAACAAAGTTGTCACTCTAGGGGATGGTGTGGAGAAATACTTCCTACAAGATTTGTTTGGCACAAGTGGTGTGCAAGTATATGCTAAGCCAGGCGAAAACTATGGTACTATTTATGGAAAGGATTATTTGAGAAATGCCAAGGGCGAAAAAATAGTAGAATCGGTTCTTGATAAGTCTGATAACAAAACGGTAGTAGGAACGCAATACAAGCTGACGACCGATCCAGTTCCTTTGGGAAACTATACGCCAAAACTGACAGGAGGTATAAGTAATACGTTCCGGTATAAACAAATAAGCCTATACGTTTTGACAGATTTCAGAATTGGGGGACAGATTTATTCTACGGACTATGCCATCGCTATGGAAAATGGTTTGTCTCCGCAGACATTGAAAGAACGCAATGGTGGAGGTCTACCCTATACATATCCAGATGGAACAACGGCTAATCATGGTGTAATATTGGATGGTGTGTTTGCTGACGGTACTCCCAATACACAAGTTGTGCATTATATGTGGAAATACCCAGGACAATATGCTGGTTGGACTAACGTCGACCACATGCCTAGAAGTACCGCCATATTTACAAATTCTTGGGGTAAACTTCGTGAACTTAACCTAACATACAATGTTCCAGCATCAGTGGTTAAAAAACTGAAGGTAGTGCAAGGACTGGATGTTTCTTTGATAGGAAGAAATCTATTCTACATATTTACCAATTTACCTGATAATCTCAATCCGGAAGCTATCAATGGTATTGGAAACGGACAAGGCATCCAATATGCCCAATATCCAGGCACAAGAGAAATTGGATTTTCTGTAAAAGTTAAGTTTTAATCCTTAAAATGTATAACAATGATTTCGCATAATAAATTTTATATAGGGGTCTTGATGTCCGCAAGTTTGTTGGGAACTTCTTGTCGGAAAAATTTTGAAACAGTCAACGATAAACCCAATGGAGCAACTATATCGACTCTTTACACTGAATTCAACTATGTAGTCAGCTCGCTACCCATTACAGACGGGGAATATTCTGTCATGAACGCGTGGCTGTATCCAATCAACCAACAGGGAGTAGTTGTCGGCAATGCCTATCCTTTCAACAATGCTAGGACGTCCGTATGGGAAAACTATTATTTGACACTTGCCACTTATCGCAAGATGCAATCAGAGATAGCGGCAAGTGCTGATTCTGCTCAATACAATAATGTTTCTGCTATGTTGAGAACCATAATGGCTTATAAAGCATTTAAGGTTACTAATTATTATGGAGATATTCCATACTCTAAGGCTGGGTACGGACCTTTGTTAGGTGGAGGCTATTTTAAAGTAGCCTATGACAAACAAGAGGATGTATATAAGGGGATACTTGCAGATCTAGACTGGGCAGTCGACCACTTAAAAGTAGATGCTAGTCAATTCTCACTAGGGAGTTACGAAACCTTTCTTAAAGGTGACATTAACAAATGGATAGAATTTGCCAATAGTTTAAGGCTATATGTCGCCGTAACTATGTATGATAAGAATTCGACTTTGGCTGGACAAGAAATTCCTAAATCGTTGGCTCAGCCCTTACTGTCTGATGCAAATAATATTGGATTGTGGCCAGCCAATATTACGGGATTGCAGTTTGACTGGCGCAGATGGTCTTTTTCGGCTAATTGTTATCTGCGAATGGGCAGCACGATGTGGAATCTGATGTCCAATAATGATGCAACGGACGGCAGTGGTATATTTGATCCACGTTGCAAGCTGTTTTTTGAGACAAACGTTAGTAACCAATGGAAAGCCTATCCACAAAATTCAGATGTTGGAGACGGAGGTGCACCTTACAACTATGACAACCGTCCTAAGGATTGGTCCAATAAAGGAACGGGTAACAACTTCAGTAATTTTAACTTCTATTTTGAAGATGATATAGCATCTATACCGGAACTAATGCTGACTGCTGCGCAAGTTCATTTTATTAAAGCTGAAGTTTATAACAGAGGTCTCGGTGTTGCCGCAAATCCAGCATTTGCAAAAACGGAGTATGAGAATGGAATTAAAGCGTCTGTTTCTATGTGGAAATCAATTGCGGTAAAGAGTGCGGCAGCAAAAGTCTGGGTTGTTAATACCCCCTCTGAAGAAACAATTACTACTGCAGAAGCCACTACTTTGTTAACTAATCCTAAAATAGCATATAACAGTTCAAATAGTTCAATAGCTTTGGCACAGATATATGCACAGTTGTGGATAGATCAGTATCGCCAACCATACGATGCATGGACACTTCTAAGAAGAACAGGAGGTAAGACGCCTATGGCATCTGTAAATGCATCAGCTTATACAACGACTTACGGAAACTTTAATAAGTTTATGTATCCAGAAAGTGAGCAGAGTTTTAACTATGATAACTGGAAAGTACAGACAGGAGGTAGTGACAATAATGCTAAAAAAATATGGATTCAACCTTAGTTTGTTATGTTTATATTAAAGTAGATAGTAATCAATTATCAACAAACAAATCTTTAGGAATTAAGCCTAAAGATTTGTTTGCATAAAGTATGAAGAAAAAATCCTTCTATAAGAATGAAATAATAAAAACGCTTTATTTCAATTCGCCAATTACATTGGCGGACATTGCTTCCAATCTAGGGAAGAGCATTTCGCTTATCACCAAGATTATATTGGACATTCAGGAAGCTGGTTTGGTTGAGGAAGCGGGCATTGCTGAATCGAGTGGAGGTCGAAAACCTATATTGTACAGACTGAACCCTGATGCAGGAAACACTATTGTTGTGGCGATGGATCAATTTGTATCCCGGATTATGGTTATGAATCTAGCAAGGGAGCAGGTTGTCTCACCAGTATTGATAGACTTAGACTTGGCAAAAGAGGAGTTTGTCGCAGACAAGTTGTTAGTTGTGTTGCAACAGACTGTTAAGGATGCTGAGACTTCTAGAAGTAAGATATTGGGCATCGGTATCGCTGTTCCTGGATTTGTCGATGTGGTCAAAGGAATAAGTTATTCTTTCGTTCCTTCTCCCGACAAAGTGATGTCATTGCGCGACTATCTGACAAAAAAGCTGCGTGTACCCGTTTTCATTGACAATGATTCTCGGGCAGTAGCTTTAGCGGAATCAATTTTCGGAGCGGCGAAAAATACAACCAATGCCATGATTGTCAATGTGAGCTGGGGTATTGGACTGGGTATTGTTGCAAATGGGAAACTGTATAGAGGAGAAAACGGGTTTGCTGGAGAGTTTAGCCATATTCCGATTTTCAATAATGGCAAAATATGCAGTTGCGGAAAAGTAGGATGTCTGGAAACGGAAACGTCCCTGAAAATAATATTACACAAAGTTGCAGAAGCCATTAAGGCAGGCAAACCTACACTATTGAAAAAAACGATAAAAAGCGACGACAGTCTGCAGACACAATTTTTGAAATTTGTAGATGCCGTGGAGCGGCGAGACACGCTTGCGATGGAACTGGTCAATGAAGCTGCTTACAATATTGGACGTGGCATTGCGGTGCTGATACACATTTTTAACCCTAAAAAAATCGTATTGAGTGGAAGAGGTGCGATGGTGGGTGATGTATGGTTGCCGCCTATACAGCAGGCAATCAACGAACACTGCATCCGCCGTCTCGCTGAAAACATTGAAATA
>JAATFC010000215.1 GCA_015655435.1 Chitinophagales bacterium
AAAAGACATATTATATACTGTTGGTGCGCCTTCTGGAGCATCTGTGAGTGCAGATAAGGTAAATGTATTGTACACTGGTTTAGTTAATCCTATTACAGTGGCAGGTGGTAATGGAAAAGGTGCAGAAGCTACCAAAGTTACTATTGACAATGGTTCGATTACCGCAAAAGGAAACGGTCATTACGATGTTCAGGTTTCTCATGCTGGTAATGCAACGATTACCGTTACAACTGATGGCAAGTCTATTCCGTTTCCATTCCGTGTGAAAAACGTGCCGGATCCGGTTGGTATGGTTGGTGCGAGCAAAGGTGGTGCAATGGGTACCAACTCGTTCAAAGGTCAACAAGGTGTACGTGCTGAATTGGAAAACTTCGTTTTTGAAGGTGTTCAATTTACCGTTACTGGTTATACGATCACTTTCGCAGGTAATGGTTATCCTGAGTTTACTTACCGTCAGGTTAGTGGTAACTCTTTCAGTTCTGTTAGAAACTTGATTGAGCAAGCGAAACCTGGAAGCACAATCGTGATTGATGAAATCCGTGCTAATGGTCCTGGTGGAACCAGAAAATTACCACCGATTGCGTTTAACTTGCAATAATATTTGATTTAGAATATGAAAGGAATTGTTTTTAAAATAAGCTTTGGTTTGTTCTTCTTGGGTTTCTGCAGTCTTCATTCGACTGTAGATGCCCAGAGAAAATCCAAAAAAAGGTCTGGCTCAGCGTACGGTAGTTCGTATGGTAGTGCCTATGGTGGTTCTTCCTATGGAAATTCCTCCAATAGCAAGCCCAAAACTACGAACAGCAACAATACGCAGCAATCGCAGTCCAATACCAATAACACAGGATCGGCTTACGGCAATAGTGCTTATGGTAACAGTAGTAATAGCAACAATGCTAATACCGGTAGCGAATATGGAGCGACCAATAGCGGTAATATGCCAATAGATACTACTTTGCCAATCGAGCATATAAAAGGTGGCGGAGGGTTGCTGAATGATACAAAACCATCTTTGCGTAGCGACAATCCGTTTGTTGACGACGTCTATGATGGAGCGGTGCCATTGGCTTATCAGACTGTAAGGCAATCCGATGTCCCATTCAAGGTTCGTGTTTGGAGAGAAATTGATGCAAGGGAAAAACTTAACCGTCGTTTCAACTACGATGGAGAGGATGACCAAGGTAACCGTCGTTTCGTCAATATACTTTTGAAGGCAATCAGGGACGACAGCTTAACTGCATTTAGTGGTGATGATGATCGATTCTCTACGCCAATAACTTTTCAGGATGCAATGGGCGCTTTTGGTGGAGGAATGGATACGATTCCTGTTACGGATATAAATACGGGAAATGTTTCTGGCTATCAGATTCGTAATAAGGCGATTGATCCGGATTCTATCTATAAGTTTCGTATCAAAGAAGATTGGTTTTTTGACAGAAATACGAGTAAATTGTATTGTCGCATCATAGGTATTGCGCCAGTTATGTCTTACAAGTTGTCAAATGGCCAAACCGTACCTAACTCGGAAAGGCCTTTATTCTGGTTGTATTATCCTGACTTGAGACAAGTATTGGTACGTACACCGGCGTACAATCCGTACAATCCGGGAGCAAGCACGTCTTGGGACGATATTTTCGAGAGCCGTGAGTTTAGTTCCTATATCGTAAAAAGCGATTTGGACAATCCGAAAAATCAACCACTTAAAAATCTAATCAAAGACCCAATTGTTCGTTTATATGAAGGTGAAAAAATCAAAAATCACATTTTTGATTACGAACAATCACTCTGGTCTTATTAAGAAATATTGGATTCATTGAGAAAACCGAATGCATTGCATTCGGTTTTTTGTTTATATTTATGATTCATCAATACTAACTTTCTTGAATACCTTTAGCTGGAAAACCCTGTTCCGACAAACGGTCGGTTCTTATTTCAAATTCATTGCATTGTTCGTTGTGAATGTTGTATTGGTCTTGTTGGTTACGGTTTTTTTGGATATTTCCACTTTACTTTTCAATGCAGTTACGCTGAAGCAAAGTATTGTTCTGGCTTTGCTCAACGTAGGTTTGCTTGCCAACATTTATTTTTCCTTTATGCAATTGCACCGCTACATGATAGGACAAACGGTGCAAAAAGCAGGAAACTCCTTGATGGAAAACTATATTGCTCCTTCTATAGATGCTGCCGTCTCCCGACTAAAACCAGCTACTTCACAAACAGAACAATCTGAGAACCCTCAACAACTGAAAAAGAATCTTTTACAACAAGTAAAAAAAGAGCATCTCAATACCGGTATCAAATATTTAGTGATGTTTGTTTTCCGACGAACTGACTTTTCCAATATCCAATGGGTCGGTAACAAACAGATGCTTTCTTCCGTATTGAAGCAAAGTAGCATATCGGTATTAGGCTCATTGGTGGGGTCAAGCAGGAGGATGTTGTTTTTCTGCTTTGTGACAAGCTGGATAATCGTATTGGTATTGATTATTTTCCGTTTCTACATATACAAATACTAGTTGTTTCGCATGATTTCGTTTAACTTGCTGGTCTAATTATGGAGCAGATTTCAGAAGCAACACGCAATATTTTGGGATTGCAGCTACCGACCGACCCGAGATGGGTTGATCTGGCTGCTATCAGCATCGAAGCCATATTGACCGACCATGCTTGGTGTGAACAAAAAGCGGCAACTGCCTGTATCTCTCTGATTCAACGCTACACACGAAAAGTAAAGCTGGTCGAAGATCTTGCCCCTATTGTCACGGAAGAGTGGGGACATTTTCGTCTGGTATTACAGGAAATCAGGAAGAGAGCTTTTGTATTGGGTAACCAGCGTCGAGACGAGTATGTACACAAACTGATTGCGTTTCAGCAAAAAGGAGGAGAGGAGGAAGGACGGCTATTGGACCAGTTGTTGACGATGGCGCTTATGGAAGCACGTAGCTGCGAGCGTTTAAAAAGGGTGAGTGAGGGATTGGGTGATGAAGAGCACGTTAATTGTTAGCGTCGGTTCATGGAAAGGGAGGCAAGACATTATGTTTTGTTTATTGATTTGGAATTAACGTATATTGAAGAAGAAAAAGTAAACAAAAGATGGGCGGAATGGTTGGCTTATGAAGCGGAAGTGATGGCAAGCCAAGAAGTAAAAGGTGATAGAATCCATTAAAACAAAAGAAGAAAAAGACTATGATTTCTGCAATACGAGAATGGTTCAACACTAATTTCACAGAGGAAAAATACGAAAAATACAAATCCTTTTTCTCTCAATATGATACGGATCCGATTCCTTTCCGCATAGCGGAAACGCCTGTTTTCGTTGACGAAGATTTTAAACAGCAGATGTTGCAAACTGCCGATTTTGTTGTTGATGCGATCATGTCTAAAGGGTTCAAAGCTGCGACACAGAAAGCCGTTCCAGACTTTATCCAATATGAAAATGAAGGAGACCATCCGCATTTTATTGCTTTTGATTTCGGCATTTGCAAAAAACGGGAAACTGGTGTATTGGAACCACAACTGATTGAGATGCAAGGCTTTCCGTCGCTGTATTTTTACCAGTTTTATCAGGAGAAAGCTGCGCGGCAAGCATATGGCATTCCGGATGAATACCAGATATATCTGAACGGTTTTGACCAAAACAGCTCAGAGGAGTTGTTACGAAAAGTTATATTGGGCGACGAAAATCCGGAAAACGTGATATTGCTCGAACTTTTCCCTGAAAAACAAAAAACAAAAA
>JAATFC010000002.1 GCA_015655435.1 Chitinophagales bacterium
CTTCGGGTTATGAGCCCGACGAGCTACCGCTGCTCTACCTCGCGCTATAATGTTATTAGAACTTTAGATTTTCTATCTACAAAACATTCATTCTCAACTACTTCTTTACAACTCTCGTTCCGTAAATGGATTGCAAAGATAGGACGTTATTTGTTATTAGACAAATCTTTTTTGAAAAAAAGTGAAACAAAATATATTTGCTTGGTTGAGCGAAGCATATAAAGTTTGTTAGATTGCATATTAGATTCAATACAATAACTATCCTTATGAGGCTTTTACCTATACTATTCTTCTTAAATTTATTTCTCGCTAGGAGTTACGGACAAACGTTCTCTCACGACAGTATTGTCATCTACAAAAACACATATGTAGCATCTTTTTTTCTCAACGATGTAGAAAAACTCTACCATACTGACACGTACTTAATCAAATCGCAAAACGGGAAATACTTCATAAATGGGCAACAATTATCAGAATGGAAAATAAAAAAATTATTGTCTGCAATAGATGCGGAAAACAATTCGGATAACTCATTAAGCAAATATCATATAGATACCAACTGGATTAAACAGCATCCAGACGAACTGGTATCTTCATACAAAAACAAAAAAGATTTTACATGGAATGACAAACAAAAAGAATATATCTACGATAAGCTTACCAATATTGAGAACTACAATAAAGCTCTAGCCGAATACTTATCCGATGGAAGTTCCTACACTATGCACAACAGTTACAAATACGAATATATTGTAAAGCAATTTTCCAATGGCAAAACAACATCTGAAATAAAATCAAGAAAATATGTATGGGGTTATGTAATGCCCTGGACCAATCAGTTCGGAGAATCTATATACAACTATAATATAGAACTTGCAATCTCAGAAATACTCAATACAAAGGAAAAGAAGAAATATCCACCAGATGGCAAATCCTTACAAAACTTACTCGTGTCAAAGATTATTGAAAATAATCAAAGCGAACTATATCAGCTATCTCCCTACTCCTATTTAAAAGAAATCGAGGAATTAAAATCAGATTTTGACATCTTATCATTTAACGAAGTTCAAGGAAGAGGAAGGTATATATGGAACGAATCTTCAGTAATGCGAATACGTTTGAAAAACAAATATATGCTCGACAATGTTACACTCGTATTTATGGCTTCCACCCAAGAAAAAACCTTATATCCTAGAGATAGCATTAAGAAAGACTACAAAAACTATATAGAACGAATTCAATCTATAAATTTCATTACAAATTATCTTAGAACTAGCCCCACTGCTAAATTGGACCTTTACTATTTTAATAATAAAGGCATAAACGACTATAATATTGACAACGTAAACAAAAATCCTAAATCATGGGAAAGAAGTGACAAATGGGTTGATATACTAAAAATAACTGAAAAAAATGGCATTAAGTCATCTTTCGACGTCAACGAAGCCATCAAAACATCCACAAGAAATAATTGTGGTTGCAATTATAGATTTAACAACGAATATATTAGTAAAGATATTTTCTTTGAAATAAATGATGGCCACAATAGTTCGATATGGTTTCTTTTACCCGACAACAAAGTATTGTTGTATATAATGGATTCTGAAAATGCCGTAAACTTCAAAAGAGCGGATTTCGACACAACAAAGAACTATGGTCTAATCTATCCATGTGCGTTATTTGATTTAAATGGAAATAGATTATCCAAGTAAAATCGAACATCATTTACCAATATGTTATTTGGCATTTTCAGTATTGGATGTTAATTTAGGAACAAAATATTTTCTAAGAAATGCAACAGCCAATAAGGTATATTCTCGTCTTATTTTCTTTTTCGTTGGCATACAGTGCCTCAACATACGCACAATCCAACAAGAAGACTTTCATTTATAGTATCAAGGAAAGCGATACGTTAAGACTCGATATTTATTCGGACAAAGATGTGGACACAGCCAATCGTCCGTGTATTTTATATGTTTTTGGAGGTGGATTTATCGGAGGAAAACGCAATGACAAAGTAGGTATTCCATTTTTTCAAGAGATGGTCAAAAAAGGCTTCAACGTTGTTGCAATCGACTACCGTTTAGGTTTCCGAAAAGCATTTGGCAACCCAAGAGACAAGGAAAATTTTAAGGCAAACCTCAGCAAATACAAGCCTTTGCAGTTTTTGGACATTTTCTATGGCAGCATCAATATGGCGGTTGAGGATTTGTTCGATGCAACGTGTTACATCGTAAATCATGCAGACGAACTACATATCAATCCCAGCAGAATCGTACCGCTTGGCTCTAGTGCAGGGGCAATCACGGTTTTGCAAGGAGAAAACTATATTGTCAACAATACGGAATTGGCGACCAAACATCTTCCTGAAGGTTTTAATTATGCAGGTATAGTCTCCATGGCAGGTGCTATTTTCTCCATGAAAGGAGATATCAAATGGAACAAAAATCCTGCACCGATACTATTTTTTCACGGAGATGCAGACCAACAAGTGCCTTATGACAAAGTGCGTATCAAAGTCTTTATTTTCCCTTTGAAATATGGATTTTACGGTTCAAAACATATTGTGAAACAACTAGAAAAAGGCAAATCGCCCTATTGGTTTTATAGTGTGGAAAATGCCGGGCATGAGATGAGCTACAAGCCTATGATGGAAAATATCAATGAAATAACCAGCTTTTTTGACAAATATATTTTCAAAGAAAAAACACTGTCTACTATCACCGAAGTAACGGACTATACAGTCCTTGAAAAAAAGAAAAAATTCGGTTTTGCAAATTATTTAAAAGGAAATTTCGGAGGAGAATAAATACAAATTCTACAACTCTTTATTGTCAATAGCTATGTATCCTTACCACAACAAAATAAAACAACGCATCAAAAACGGCGAATTGGTCAAGTATGAATACGTGAACAAATACAACAACATAAGCCCATGTCTCCTACTCTATTTCAATACGGAACCGTTTGTCAAACCCATACGTGAACATCGTTTAGAAGAATATGAAAAAATACTGAATCCGTCAAAAGAGGACGTAAAATAATCCATCAACGATCACTTTGCTCCGTCATGTTGAGGTTTTTGTCAAATGGATTTTTCGAAAAAGGATAAATGCTCTGTTTCACAAAACCTTTTGGATATTCGGCTTCGTGCAAGCCTGTGCCTTCCGGCAATTCATTTCCAGGCAGATAATAAGTCCCAAACATCCAGTCAATCACGGGAAATATAGATGCGAAATTCTTCCCATAATATCGTGGATCTTCGCAATGATGCCAATGGTGGTATTGAGGTGTTGTGAAAATGTATTTGAGTGGGCCAAAATTGATACGTGTATTGGAATGTATCAATACGGCATGGACAGCGATGAATATAATGTAAACATTGAACACAGAAGGCGAAAAACCCAATACGTACAGAGGAATAAACGTCATCGCCCTTGTAAAAAATATATCCACGAAATGTGTACGGCTTCCTGCGAGCCAGTCCATGTGTTGGGTAGAATGGTGCACCGAATGGAAACGCCACAGATACACTTGACTATGAAAAATCCTATGTGCCCAATACTGAAACAGATCGGTCGTGAAAAATGCCAGAAATAGTCCTGCAATGAACGGCAGATTAGCAACCCAAGCATGAATCCCATCCAGCCCCATCCATCCGAAAAACAACACAGCAGGCTTTTGCGTAATGACACCGAAAAACTGTATGAACAAATGACTTATGACAAAATAAACCAAATCCGTCCGCCATTCTTCGTGGAACTTGGTCTGTTCTTTTCGTTTAGGGAAAAACAGTTCCAACGGGATGAAAATAACCGTCATAAACAACAAATCCAGCAGCATCCAGTCCAACCCAAAATGCCAAGTCGTTTTGTCCACTGCACGTCCTTCCATCCCAAATGCTCCCAATAAAACCGCAAGTCCCGCCAATATAACGCCAGGCCATGACCATTTTATTTTTTTGCTGAGGATGACGCTGAGCAAGGCAAAAAAGAACGAACCTATCACGACCGCCGTAACCAAAGTCGCCATGCTTTCGCCAGTGTACACATCTCGAAATTCGGGTGTGGTCAACCGCTCTGGGTAACGAAAACAGAGCATCCCGCCCAAAGCCAACACAGAAAGAAATGTTGATATATATCCGCTGATTTGACCTTCTCCTATTTTAAGTCGTTTGTGGTTTCCCATAGCATATTTTTTCGCTCAAAAAGTTATTTGATATTGGCAATGTTAAGAATTCTCAATCAAATGGCAATTAAAAGCAGGTTTGATTCATTCTTCATTTTTTGTATTCTTTCGACACTACCGATTTTCCTTTTTGAATTTTGTATTCCGTTATGAAAATTCCTTTTTTGTCCTCGTAGGTATTTTCCGTACGCATCAAGTAACATTTCTTTCCAAACCATTTATAAACACTCTGCCCTTCGTTTCCACTGCCATCCGCAGAATAGGAACTGAAGGTTTTGGTCAATGGGTCAAAATTTAAAATCCCGATTTCATTGAGTTCCGTATTGGCAACAAATTTTTTCGTGGCAGGGTCAAATACGAAGTAAAGAGTCGACCAGTCGTTTTTGACATTTTGCGGATAGGAAACGATAAGTTCCAAATCCGGATAACCGTCAAAATTTATATCCTCCAATTGCAATACACCAAAATCTTCGTCTATAATCTCGTCAAATCCGGATAGTTTTTGCACTAGTTTTCCATTCTTGTCCAAGATATTGATACTATTTACGGCCCAGTAGTCCTTCATCGAACCGCCTGCATTTCGTTCCTTTTTTCTATAAAAATGTGGTTTGAATTGCCATTGGATGATAGCGTCTGTCCATTTATTCAAATAGCTTTGCGCCTTTACCGGCAAAGTCTTTCCGCTCGCAATCGTCCAGTCGCCCATTATGTTTCCGGCATCATCTATGTTCAATAAAAACGAACCTGTACTGACATGCTTTTCCAGTTTTCTTGAATAAACGGTTTCGGACATTTTCAAAACATTGCCTTTCAACGTTCCCGACAAATCCATTTTATCATCCGAACCTTTGCGCGTGTAATAGTAACTTCCACTTATGGAATCAGAGCCCAATACTTGCTGTATCTGAACCTCAATCGGATAGGTATCAATAGTCCCGGAATATTTCCGTGAAACGGAAATGGTATTTTTTTGGGCAAAGCCCGCAATTGCTATTGCAAACTGAATTACTGAAAACAAAAGGCTTTTTTTCATGGTATTTTCTTAAAACAATGAAACAAATCCAATATGGATTTTGGCTTGCTGCATGTTGAACTTAGTATCGTCGCGCTTCCCTACGGCATAGCTTAGGTTCAATATACCCATTTTTGTTTGCAAAGCCATACCTACTCCCAGACCAATATAGGTATGGTTAAATTTTACATGCTGGACATTGTACGCCGCATATCCGATATCACTGAATCCGAAGAAATAGGCATTTTGCCCAATCAAATATCGGTATTCCGCTGTTCCGACAGCATACGCATTGGTGTAAATACTTTCCTCGTCAAAACCTCTCAACAGCTTGTAACCGCCTATTTGGAAAAGTTCATTGACGTAAGTATTGGGGCTTTGATAGATTCCGGCATTCATTCCTGTTTTGAAAACGGCTTGTTTGCCTACTGGAAAATAATGCGCGCCGGACGCCACGACCCGAAACTGATAGCTTTTCAATTTGACCGTATCGTACAAACTTGCATAGTCAAACGTGTCGCTTTTCAGTTGTGTAATTGCGGTACTTTTTCCAATAGTCCGATTTCCGACCATGCCCGAAAACGACAGTTCGTTCCCTCTTCTCGGATTCAGCCGGTAATTAGTATTATTAAAATTATATTGGACTCCCAAACTGACGGTGCTTACATCCATTATATCGGGTAATTGTTTGGTAAACAACACTGTTGCCGTATCAATGTTCAAAGCTCTTGTCGAGGCAAAACGAACAAAAACTCCTGTGCTTTGCTGAGACGAAACCGCATATTGAACGCCAATATTGGCATAGACGTTTAGGAACAAGGAATCCCGTTTATACAATTCAAAATCAAAATCAACGGCATAAGGCGAATTGAAAATGTACGGACGTGCAAATCCTAGATTGATGCGCGGGGAACGCGATTGCAATTGTTGCCAGCTGAATTTCAGTTCCTCGCCTGCCGCAAATGCGTTTTTCAAATCCAGATTGACTTGCCCCGTCAATAAAAGCTTCCCACCCAAATCCCCGTTTGCAGGCAAAAAACCAACCACGGCATCTATCTGATTGACTTGCTTGGGTTCGAGGTATAGATTGAGCAGCGCGCCAGTACTTGTCATCTTCACGTCCCAAGGTTGGGACTGGTTCACATATTGGAGATTTTGCAGTTTTTGGGAAAGCGTTCCCAGTTTTTGAGCATTGTACGGTTCGTGAGGCCCGATTTCTAGATAGCGATGCAGGAAATTTTGGGTGAGTTTGGCATTTCCGTTTTGCATGATGCTGTCAATCGTGTAAAATCCAGATTTGTTGACAACCAGGTTTCCCGAAATCTGGTTGTCCTGAATCGTGATGCTGTCCATCCTAACCGAAGAAAACGGATAACCGAAATTGTTATAATAGTTGAGAATACTGTCCTGTATTTTTTGGATAGAGTGCGTATTGAGCGACTGCAAGCTCGTGACATCATAACCCAAACCTGTCAATAGCAAACTATCAGAAGAGCGGACGTGGATGCTTTTCCATATATATTTTTCCCCGAGAAATAGGTAAATGCCCGTCGTGTCTTTTTTCTCCCAAACCGAATCAATGGAAGCCGTCGCAAACCCTTGGCTTATAAGTACGTTTTGCAATTTGAATACATAAGCCGTCAGTTCGTTTTTTGAACCAAATACCGTTTGGATATTGGGTATTGGCGGTTTGGCAGCATCGACATGAATGACCTCCAATATAAACTGGGGTTTCTTCATTTGGGAAAACCCCAAAAGCGCAAACAACTGAAACAATACCAATATAAAAAGCCGATGCTTTTTTGACGACATGCTTTAATAAACGTTCAGTCGGAATGCATATTGCCAAGTTTGGCGCTAAAGGTCTTTTTCAACATAAAGTTCCAATGGTTTTTCAAATGAGATTTCCAACACGGTCACGTAAGGATCCTGTTTGTTCTCGGGAACATCAATCTCAACCATCGGAGGTACTGATTGCAAAAAAAGAGGTTCAGAATATCTAAAGTTAAGGGAATCAGTACCGTCAACCCCTACGATTCGGATATTGGCAATCTTGTTTTTTATGCCTTTTACAACAGCATGAGGTTTATTTTTTCCCGTCAGGAACAAGTATAATTTGGTTGAGTCTTTGGATATCGTTGTCGGTCCTTGGAAATATTCTGGAGCAATACCTGAAATCGTATTGAAAAGAGCCACCGCATGTTTTTTGTTCCATTTTCCTAGTTCTTTCAATACATTCACTTGTTCGCTCGGTATAGTTCCGTCTGCCTTGGCACTTATGTTCAAAGGCATATTTCCTCCGTTGCTGATACAATCTACAAAATCAAGAATTACCTCATAAGGAGATTTGAATACAGAATCCTTTGAGTCAAAACCCCAGCTATTGTTGATCGTTACGCTACGTTCCCAATGCTTGTTTTTGCCTTTTGTGA
>JAATFC010000219.1 GCA_015655435.1 Chitinophagales bacterium
ACAACCTTTCCGGGAAGATTAACTCAAATGACTATTGGCCGGAAGCACATGCCCTCGATGTTATTATTGACGCCTATTTGAGAAACGGAGATAATAAATACAAGCAAATTATTTATGATTTTTATGAAGGCGTTAAAAAGAAAAATGGCAATACATTTAAAAATCATTATTATGATGATATGGCATGGCATGGCCTTACTCATCTTCGCGCCTTAGAAGCAACGGGCGATACACGTTACGAAGAGTCTGCACGAGATTTATATAAATGGGTTTTGGAGGGATGGGATGAAGCTGGTGCCGGCATCAAACAAAAAAATGAGGCTACGAGCGGTATAGGCGTACCATCTTCAGGACCTGCCACAATTATGGCAATCAGAAGATGGGTCAAATACGGAGCCAGTGAAATTGTTGCAGGGTTGAATGACTTGCAATGGGCCAAGAAAATATATGCAGGAATGAGGGAGAGAAAATACGATCCCTCAACGGGCGCTGTTCATGACGGAGTAGCAGATAAAATCAGTGTCTTCACATACAATGCCGGTACTTTTCTTGGCTCTGCGATGGAACTATATGATGTAACAAAAGAGCGCCAGTATCTGGACGATGCCATAAAAACAGCTGACTGGACTTTGGAAAACGTATCTGTCAAGGGCGAAAGCAACAGAATATTGAGTGACGGAGCCGAACAACCAGATCACGATGTCAATCTTTTTAAAGGCATCTTTATTAGGTATATTACGAGATTGGCCATGAATCCAGACCTGCCTGCGGACAAAAAGAATAAATACATAAAGTTTATCGAATATGATGCAAAGGCAATGATGACTTATGCATCATCGACCACCGAAAATAATATCCTGATATACAACTATGGCTGGTACTTTAAACCTTCGGATTCGTTCTTACGAAGTCAAACCAGTGGGTGTACGCTTGTAGAAGCTGTTGCATTACTGCAAAAGAAGGGATTTTTATAATTGAATTTATTCCAGAAGCTTGCGAAAAAAATGGATAATGCATTCACTTGTAGAGCTTTTTAAACCCAATTATGATTAGATTTTATTCGTTAGTCCTTATATCTATTTTTGGTGTAATATTTTCAGTAAATACATTCGGACAAAATACATTGAAGGAGGGCTTTTCAAACCCTCCTTCTTCAGCAAAAGCAAGAACCTGGTGGCACTGGATTAACGGCAACGTATCAAAAGTAGGTATTACTGCTGACTTGGAGGCGATGAAGCGCGTTGGGATTCAGGAGGCGCAGATATTCAATGTAGATCAGGGTTATCCTGATGGCTCGGCAACTTTTATGAGTCCGGCCTGGTTAGAGTTGTTCCAGTTTGCTGTTGCAGAAGCAAAACGCTTAGGGCTTGAAATAGGTTTTCATAATGGTGCAGGATGGTCATCAAGTGGTGGGCCTTGGGTTACACCGGAATATGGTATGCAAACCCTCGTTTATAGCGAAACCTACTACAAGAGAGGACAAAAAATAAGCGAGAAGTTACCACAACCCAAGATTAATTTAGGCTACTATAAGGATATTGCAGTTGTAGCATTTCCTACACTCAAAAGTACAGAACGTATTGACGATTTAGCAGCCAAGGCGCTTTCCACGGATGGTTTTAAAAATCATCTATATCCAGATGGAAAGAGTATTGACAAGGCCTCTCTAATCAATAGAAAAGAGATTGTCAATTTAACGGATAAAATGTCTGCTGACGGTACATTAAACTGGTCTGCTCCTTCCGGTGATTGGACAGTTTTACGTATTGGTCACACACCTAATGGCACAAAAAACCGTCCGGCGGGTGTTGGCGGGCTTGGACTGGAATGTGATAAGCTGAGTCGCGCTGCGGTGGATGCTTATTGGGCTGGTGGCGTACAACCAGTGCTTGATAAAGTAGGGCCATTGGTTGGCGCGTCACTTACCAACTGCCTTATTGATAGTTACGAAGTGGGATGTGGCCAATTGGACATCAGGATTCGATAGTGAATTTAAAAAGCGTAATGGCTACGATTGTTTAGATTTTCTTCCGGCGATAGCGGGTTATTATGTAGAAAGCGGAGAAATCACCGAACGCTTTTTATGGGATTTTAGAAAAACAATAGGAAGCCTAATGGCTGATAACTATTACGGATATTTTCGTGAGAAATGTCACAAGTATGGAATGAAATTTTCAGTTGAACCCTACGGCGGTCCTTTTGAAGCAATGCGGGTGGGTTTGACTGGTGATATTTTAATGGGTGAGTTTTGGATAGGAAATAAAGTTTATCAAAATACATTAAAGCTGGCTGTTTCTGCGGCTCATTTAAATGGTCAATCGGTTGTAGGCGCAGAGTCTTTTACCAGCATGGGTGGTTGGTTAAATCATCCTGCCACAATAAAACAATTAGGCGATTGGGTATGGAGCGAGGGCGTAAATCGTTTTATCTTTCATACCTATACGCATCAGCCGTGGAATGTTCCACCCGGCGTTACTTTCCACATGTATGGTTTTGAAATGAGTCGTTTAAATACGTGGTGGGAACAGAGCCGTGCTTATATGGATTACATAGCTCGTTCGCAGTATTTATTGCAATCAGGGAAAAGTTTTGCAGATGTGTTGATTTTTGCAGGAGAGTCGTCTCCTAATGATGGGATTTTCAGACCTGATATTAAAGCATTAGGTTACGATTATGATGAGATATGTACAAATAAAATAACTGAACTAACAGTTGAAAACGGTTTAATCCGTACGCCTGTTGGAGGAAAATATCGTTTACTTGTATTACCCGAAACAAATTGGATAACGCCTGAGCTGCTTTCAAAAATTAATGAACTCGTAAAAGCCGGAGCAGTAGTTGTAGGAGTAAAACCACATAGATCGCCCAGCCTGAAAGGCTTTCCGCAATGCGATGATGAAGTGCAGCGTTTAGTAAATGAATTATGGGATGATAATTTTTCTGGTAAAGCCCAATTCAAAAAAGGAAAAGTTATCAGTAATTTTTCTATTCCTGATGTGATGAAAGAAATAGCGTTACTACCCGATTTTTCAGGAGGTTTAACAGGAGGCGATCTCAATTTCATACATCGGATAAAAGATGACACAGATATTTATTTTGTGGCAAACCCCAAAAAGGAAAGCCGCAAGCTCAATTGCTCTTTTAGAGTTACGGGCAAGCAACCGCAATTATGGAATGCGCAAACTGGTGCGATTCAAGATGCAGCAGTTTGGAAAGAAGAAAGTAATGGCACAACCAGTGTAGAATTATCGTTGGAGTCGGAAGATGCAGTCTTTGTTGTATTTGAAAAGAAGCAATCATCTATTACGCACCTTGTTCAAACAAATACTTTCATAAACACAGGAAAAGATAAAGCACCTTCAGATTTACAAATAATAAAAGCAGAGTATGGAACTTTTCTCCCAGATGGTTTAGAGGATATTACTGATATTCTAAACAAACAGATAAAGAACGGGAAGTTAAATATAACAGCAAACAATTCTCTTGTTTCCAAAGACCCCGCTTCCGGAGTTGTAAAGGAGTTACGCATGATTTATGAAATAGGTGGGCAAAAGCACACGGTTACCGTAGCGGAGAATGCGGCATTTGTAGCAGAAGCGGATAAAGTCGGAGAATTAAAAATAATTAAAGGCTTATACGGTAAATTCCCTGAGACGATGAATACTGGTTTGCCGAAATCCGATGTGCATGATGTAACAAGAAGGGTTAATAATTTAATCGCCGCAAACCAATTGATTATTACAGCAGGCGATGATTTACCAAACAACGCATCTTTAAAAAATAGTACAAAAAAGGAACTAAGACTGGTTTATACAGCCGAAGGTGAAACACATAATGCAACTATTCAACAAGGCGGTAAGATTGATTTGGCTTTAAAGAGACCTGAGCCAATATTAGAAGCCAAAGGCAACGAATTAATCTGGACAACGCCCTACTCCGGAAAAATGAATTATGTTACTTCCTCTGGTGCAAAGAAAACAATTGTAGTACCAACAGTACCATCGGCTATTGAGTTAAAAGGGAAATGGGATGTGAGCTTTCCTCCAAATCTTGGAGCGCCTTCCAAAGCCGTTTTCGATAAATTAGAATCTTGGTCGTTGTCATCCGTAGAAGGCATACGATATTTTTCAGGTACTGCTACTTACAATAAACAATTTACTGTTGCAAAAAAATTACTGAGTAAAAATTATTCTTTGGAACTCGATTTAGGAACAGTAAAAGTCATTGCTGAAGTATTCGTAAATGGTAAGCCGTTGGGCATATTATGGAAATCTCCGTTTAGAATTAACTTAGATGGAGCAGTACATGCGGGAGCCAACCAACTTGAAGTACGCATTACTAACTTATGGCCGAACAGATTAATAGGAGATGATCGTTTGCCCGAAGATTTTGATTGGGGTGAATGGACAATAAAAAGCTGGCCCGATTGGCTTGTTAATAAAACATCCCGGTCATCTAAGCGTGTTACGTTTACAACCTGGAAGCATTGGAACAAAGATTCTAAACTTCAAGCCTCAGGTTTACTAGGTCCTGTGTATATCCGTCCATATAGGCGGATAAAAATTAACTGAAGCAATGCATTCATTATAAAAGCTACAGTTTTACTAAATCTGTATCCATTATTGCTAAGTGTTTATTTCATTCCCATGAGCACTCCGATATGTAGTGAAAACAAGGGCTGGCCTGTTTTGAGCAGTTTGCGCAGCATTGACAAACTTTCTTAACTGGAATCAATCATGCAGAATCGTTAGTTTGTCTGAAAAAATACACCCCTATTGGCAGTCGGAAAACTCATAACCCATAACTTATAACTCATAACTGCGAAAGCTTCCTATCTTTGCACGATGAAAGCAGTGGAACAGCGCAATATCCGACAGATGTCCCTACCGGAATTAGAGGCGTATTTTTTAGAAATTGGGGAGAAAAAATTCAGGGCCAAACAGGTCTATGAATGGGTATGGCAAAAAAATGCTCAGACGTTTGAAGACATGAGCAATCTGGGAAAGGATTTGCGTGTGAAACTGGCAGAACATTTCATCATACCCGGACTTAAAATCGACACGACCCAATACAGCAATGACGGCACTATCAAGACCCGATTCAAAACATCAGACAACCATTTGGTAGAGGGTGTCTTGATTCCTACGGACGAGCGCACGACAGCTTGTGTTTCCTCGCAGATTGGGTGTAGCCTGAGTTGTGGATTTTGTGCAACGGGCTTTATGGCACGCGAGCGTAATCTCCACTATGACGAGATTTATGACGAAGTCATGAAAATCAATGCACAGAGCGAAGAAACATTTAACAGAAAACTGTCCAATATCGTTTTCATGGGCATGGGTGAGCCATTGCTCAACTATAACAATGTATTGAAATCCATCGAGCGCATCACCTCTCCCGACGGACTGGCGATGAGTCCTCGACGCATTACGGTTTCTACAGCTGGCGTGGCTAAGATGATAAAAAAACTTGGCGACGACAAAGTACGCTTCAAACTTGCATTGTCTTTACATGCAGCGAACGACAAGAAACGTAATGAAATCATGCCCATCAACGAAACCAACAATCTGGCGACCTTGATTGACGCATTGAATTATTTCTACAAGGAAACAGAAAACGAAATCACATTTGAATATATTTTATTCAAAAACTTCAACGATTCCACGCAAGACGCACAGGAATTGATAAAAATCTACCGTCAAGTTCCTGTTGATTTGGTCAATATCATTGAATATAACCCTATCAGCAACAACGACCGATTTGCCAAACCAGACGAAGAAACACTCAACAATTTTGTTGCGTTTTTGGGCAAAAACAAAGTCAACGTTAGGGTGAGGAGAAGTCGCGGCAAAGATATCGACGCAGCTTGTGGACAATTGGCCAACAAGGGCTAATACTTTTTTTTAACAGGAGCTTTGGGTTGAATGAATCGTTCTGTCCAAAGTTCATTTATTATTGAACATGGCTAAGGGCAAAACAGCAGGATTCGACAAATTCATCCATAAAGAAATCAAGGGTGCAAAAAAGAAAGAAGCACTCAAACAAGAAAAAAGAGCTGCGAAAGCAGAACGACGTTCCATCGGTGAGGAAGCACGTAAAAGAAACAACGACAAATACCGCGTAGTCACCAAAGACAACGTAGTCAAAAGCGACAAAATCGGCAATAAAAAAATAGAAGCCCTACGTCCGGCTCAGATCAACGAATTTTATTCCAAAAAAGCCGGAAAAGACCCAATAGCAACTTTTGCCAATAAGGAATCTGGAATTATGCCATTGAACAAATTCCTAGCACACGCAGGGGTTTGCGGTCGTCGTGAAGCGGTGACTATTATCAAAAATGGTGAAGTTCTAGTCAACAAGCAATTGGTAGAAGAACCAGGATTTAAGGTCAATGCGGACAAAGATGTCATCTCCTACAAAGGCAAAAAACTGTTCCTACAAAAGAACCTCGTCTACATATTGCTCAACAAACCAAAAGACCATCTTTCCACTACGACCGACCCGCAAGGAAGACGCACGGTATATGACATAGTTGGAAAGGCAACGGAAGAACGCATTTTTCCAGTAGGAAGATTGGACAGAAATACGACTGGTGTCTTGTTGTTTACCAATGATGGCGAGTTGGCTCAAAAGCTCACGCATCCATCATTCAACATCAAAAAAGTATATGAGGTAAAACTCGACAAACCACTCACTAAAAAAGATGCTGAACAGATAATCGAAGGCGTACAACTAGAAGACGGTCCCGTACAGGCAGACAGTATTGGATTTGTCGACCCCAAAGACAAAACCCTTGTTGGCATTGAGATACATAGTGGACGTAATCGTATCGTTCGCCGTATTTTTGAATATTTGGGTTATGACGTAAAAGCATTGGATCGGGTTGTTTTCGCCAATCTTACAAAGAAAAACGTGGAACGCGGACACTGGCGCTTTTTGAAAGAAAAAGAGGTTCGCCTTTTGAAATTCATGAACCAGTCTTTTGTAAAAAAATCCAATACTAAAAAGGCGAATGACGAAGATGCGGAAGATTAAATGGATTTCTATATCATTTATTTATCAATAGATATTCTTTTATAGTCCATCTTCGGAATCAATAATACAATAGGATTACAATCAACTAGAAAAATCGCAGTACATAGCTTATTTCTTTTACATAGTATTTTCATGAAATTAGGATTTGACATTATATTGGAAGACGACCAGATTATCGCAGTGAACAAGCCCGCCGGTATGTTGAGCATTCCAGACCGAGCCAATACACAACCCTCACTCAAGGCCGAACTACAAAAAAAATACGGAGAAATATTTGTCGTACACCGTATCGACAAACCAACCAGCGGATTGATTGTATTTGCTCGTAATGCGGAAGCGCACAAGGCTTTGTCTGCTTTGTTTCTTTCTCGTGAAATGAGCAAAAAATATTTGGCACTTGTCAATGGAACTATATATCCCGAATCGGGCACTATTGATGCACCAATAGCGGAACATCCCGCAAAAAACGGAACTATGGTCGTCCATCAAAAAGGGAAAGCTTCTATTTCAGACTATAAGACTGTCGAAAAATTTCCATTATTTTCTCTTGTGGAGTATCAGATCCATACAGGTCGTACACATCAGATACGTGTACATACCAAGCACATGGGACACTCGATAGTCGGCGACGAACTATATGGAGACGGAAAACCATTATTGGTTTCCCAGTTCAAAAAAGACTATAAATTATCTAAACTGAGTGACGAGGAACAACCAATACTCAACCGCCTGGCACTTCACTCCTTTCAGATGGAGTTCAATATATTCGGGAAGGAATATCACCTGGAAGCCCCATTGTGGAAAGATATGCGGGCTGCATTACAGCAGTTAAGAAAAAAATAGTTCAGGAAGATTTGCTTGTCAAAACATTTGAAATCTCCCTGAACGAAAACATAAGACTATATAAAGCGCAAAAATCTAAGGAACGTAAGCCTTGAACACTACTGTTTTTTCCGTTGCCTTCAACGTATAAGCCGTATCGACCAATATCGCACTCGCTTGTCCTTTCTTCAGTTCAACTATATTGGATTCATGTACAAAAGAAACATCGCCTTCAATGACAAAAAATATTTCCAAAGAAGATGTTTTTGCCATCCATTCCTGTCCTTTGTCCAACCTAATCATAGATAGCCCAAAATCCGGAACAGGACATTTGAAAACCGTTTCCACAACTTCATTAGACGAGGCTTTCATCACATTAGGATGAACAGCCTGAAACAATGTATGTTTCAGCAATTCGGGAACATCAACGTGCTTGGGAGTCAACCCACCACGCAAAACGTTGTCGCTATTGGCCATCAGCTCCATGTTCTGCCCTTCCAGATACGCATGTGGAATACCTGCTGCCTGGAATACAGCTTCCCCTATATTGGCTTTTACTATATTGAAAAAGTAAATGGAGAAAATACCTTTGTCAATATTAGTCGACGGTAATTCATTTTCGTATAGTTTGGTTACCCACCATCCAGCATCGGATTTTTGTAGTTCACCTTTAGTCTTTTTTCCTAATTCTCTTTCAATTATTGGCAACAGCATTTTGTCTGAATCCGCTTGTGGCAACTCCATTACATATTGGTATAGTGCCTTATAGTCTTTGCCATTGAAAATAGAAATCAAGGAATGAAATTCTGGAACTTCTCCCAAAACCTTTACCAGCTTGTCTTCTGGTAAAAAACCATGCAACAACCAGAACTCGCTCAATGCAACCATTACCTCCGGTTTGTGGTTTCTGTCCTTATAGTTACGTGTTACATCCGAAATAGCAATGCCTGCTTTCTCTTCCGCATCAAAGCCTTTTTCCGCCTCTTCTTTGGACGGATGCACTTGTATGGACAACATATCATTCACGTCTAAAACCTTAAATAGATAAGGCAATTCACCAAATGCAGTATCTACGCGCGCTCCAATAGTTCCAATACGATTGGCATCAATAAGTTCTTTCAGATTTTTTCCGTTTTCCAAATCGATGGACGGAGCCTTGGGATGAGCACCCATCCAGTATTCTGCCCATGGTTCATGGGATTGGTTTTCCTGACTTAACAATTGAGGTAAAAAACTGAACCCACCCCAAGCATAATGCTGCACGACACCTTTTATCTGAAATATTTTGCTCATAGATTTCTGTTGATTGCGGTTTGAGAATTAAGACTACAAATTAAAGATTATTTTAAGCCCTTTCCAAGTTATTTGCCTTAAATTGCTGTAAACTGACTCATTCATGAACCGCACGAGCAATAATCTCTATATTGGGAAAATAGGCGAAGACTATGCTGTACAACATCTTGTGGGATTAGGATTTTCCATTGTTGAACGGAACTGGCGTTTTCGCAGATTGGAGGTAGACATTATTGCATCGAAGGATCGCATACTTCATTTCATAGAAGTAAAAACCAGAACATCCACCCAATACGGACTTCCCGAAATGGCTGTTTCTTCACAAAAAATGAGTTTTCTAAAAGAAGCCGCCGCTGCATTTCAGAACGATTTTCCAGAATGGAAAAAAATACAATTCGACGTTGTCGCCATCCTTCTGCAGATTGGCAACGTGAAAGAAATCCACGTTAATTGGGATGTGTATTTTTAATTCTCAAAAAGATACAATTTCTTTGCACCATGAATTATTCGTCTAAAACAGAATGGGAACAAGAACTTAATAGGTTAAAAGCTTTTTTCAAAACAGCAAATATCCCTGCACCAGGCAACCATGCCATTGACGCTGCGCTTACCATTGGCGACCTTAAAAAGGCCATTCACACATACATTATCAGGGCAGAAGAAAACATGGGAAATCCCATTTTTCAGGGAACGCTTGTTGGTCTTCAGGCTATCGAGCAATACATTTTGAAACAATCCTCATAACGCTTGGTTAGGTTCATAAAAATGAACGAGTTTTATTTCTTTTTAGCCAAAATCTTTCCACCGATAATAATTGTCAGAAAAGCCAATATACTGCAAACTATCATCTGACCCGTCACCATTGACCAACCACCGTGTGACCAGCAGAACAAACCAATTGCCGTTCCACTTGCACCACCTAGGAAATAGCTCGTCATATAAACCGTATTGATACGGCTACCCGATTCCTTGTCCAATCCATAAATGCGCGACGCGTTGGCTACCTGTGCTCCCTGTACACCAACATCCAACAGGATAATGGCAACTATAATTCCAATCAGTGATAGCGAATAGAACCGAAAAATAATAGCACTAAGTAAAGTCAATATAGCACTGACTTTCAATGCCAACCTTACCTTTCCCCTATCCGCAATGCGCCCAACTAAAGGAGCCATCAATGCACCAGCAATCGCCACCAAACCAAACAATCCTATCTTTTCAGAATTATAGTTGAACGGCTCTCCACTCAAGAAGAAAGTTATAGTTGTCCAAAAAGAGCAAAATGTTCCGAACAACAATGCGCCCATCAAAGAAGCCTCACGTAACAAACCGTATTTCCGCATTTGGGAGAGTGTAGACTTCAATAAGGATAAATAATTCCCATGAAACATACTAGGTAAATCGGGTAAATATTTTTTCAGTAAAATCAATAAGATAAAACATAAGCTAGCGGACATTTTGTACACCATCGCCCATCCCCAATGCGTAGCAATCCAACCACTCAAAACGCGTGCACCCAATATACCAATAAGTAAACCACTCAAAATAGTGCCGACAGTTTTTCCTCGTGTTTCCGCATTAATGTAAGCTGCCAGCGGAATCAATATTTGAGGTGTCACGGACAATATACCCAACACGACACTCAAGACCATCAATATAGGAAATGTCGGTGCATAGGATATACTGATAGTCGTCAATACTAGCAGAAACAATAATATCAACGCCAGCTTCTTCCGACTTACCTTGTCGCCTAACGGTATCAGGAAAAATAATCCGAGTCCATATCCAATCTGCGACAACATTGAGAGCGAACCAGCTCGTGCATCACTTACGTGAAATTGTACAGTGATATATTTTAATATAGGTTGTATGTAATATATGTTGGCGACCGAAACGCCTGCCGTGATTGCCATCAACAGCACTTGCCCTGCTGATAATGTTTTATTTTGAGTTGACATATTCAATATTGAGAACTCAATATTACTACATTCTTTCCAATAGCTTATTGCAGGAAAAATTTCTGGGAAAAAGAACCTTGGCTATGCTCTAGCATTAATACGTAAATCCCTGTTGGCAGTTCAGATAGGTTAACCTGAGTAGAAGTCTGTCCGTCAGTAAGCGATATCGACTTTCTAGCGATTCCATTAAAATCGATAATCGTACATTTTCCGTTTCGTATAGTATTGGGACAAAATATTTTAATCGACTTTCCGCCAAGTAATCCAATTTTTATAGTTGGTTCTGAATGCGGTTCTAGATGTATTACCCGACTATAAACAAAAGCCCCGTCTAGATCCACAATTTTTAGCCGATAGTATATATGTTCCGCATTGACATTATAGTCTGTATATTGATAATCACGTTCAGAAAGTTGATTAATGCAAGGTATTGTTGCACAGAAGTGAAAATACTTAGCATCTTCACTTCTCTCCAATTCAAAATGTTTGACATTAATGGATTGAGCCGTTGTCCATTTCAAGTCCACATTTTTATTCTTACTTATTTCCGCGGCAAAAGACAGCAGCGTTAATGGCAGCACTTGCGCACTCCAACTATCAAAAACTCGCAGCGCATCCATCACAACCCGTGGGCTGCTACTCGATTGGCGCAAGCCAATTACATCAATATTTGTCGGCAAAGCAGAAGTATTTGGCGCATCCTGAAATTCAACGTCTGGAGATCTGGCATCCGTTTCACTATAAGGAAAGTTATTTTCTTTTACCCAAATAAGAACCTTATAATGGTTGCCCATATCAAAAGAAACAATTACGGCGTATGTTTGATTAGTATGGAATGTCGCATTGCTATATATCGGAGACTTTGTATCTGAGCCTATAGACCAATTAGAAGTACCAATTTTCCACGTTCCGTCAGATTGAGTTTGTATGATGATTCTTGCAAAATAGTTCCCGTTTAGTGGACTAACAGCATTTGGATTCTGCACTTTCCCCAAAAAAGAAACATAATCATTTTTGATTGTACTTGTTGCCGGCGTAACTTTAATCAGAAAACTATAATACAGTTTAGTCCTGGCTGGGATTGTCTTGTACACATCCTCTCCCGCAACACCATTGACTAATACAGCATTCCCTATACCGGAACCAGGATAACCCGCAAAAACCAATCCCGGCGTTGTCGTCTGCATAAAGTTACTGACCCCACTTTGGGTTAACCAGCCATTTGTCCCGCTAACATTTCCGGAAAATTCGAAATCCTCTTTTAAAAGAAACTGCGCATCCGCAGAAAGCATGGATAACAGAAACACCCATGCGAATAGTAGTCTTTCCATAGGTAACCAATTAAATATGTATGTAAAACAGTTGTTTGTTTAGGTATTAAGGCAATGCAATCTCTCAGCGTTCAATCGTCAGTTTTACTTATTAAAAATAAACATTATATTTTATATAAAATTAGTTTTTACGGAAATATTTTTCCTGTATAGTCTATTGAATAGGCTATACACTGCTAGAATGATTATCAGATTATAATTAAACTAGGCATCACTCCTATTTTATATAGGCAATATGCTAAAGAAGCGAAAAAGAAAGTTTTATATTCTCTATTTAGCAGGAAGAGGTTCTGGTATCTTTTCAGGTTTCATTTCGGATAGCTTTGGCAATAATTTAGGTGGGTGTGCTGGCAGAGGAATAGGCGCAGCACTAGGTGTACTACTAGGAACAGCTAATTTTGTAGAATCCTTATTTGGTTTATGTTTAGACACGGAAGATGTATCTGATTTCTTTTTATGTATTGAGTCCGCAGTATGGTATTTTTTTTCATAAAAAGCTACTTGTCTGTCGTTATAGGCAAGTATAGAATCTACCAATATGCTTTGTTTGTCAGGATGTGCTTCATAGTATTTGTAACTATGTATAAATTCGTTTTTGGTAAGATGATGGATACGCAACACGTAGTTGAACTTGGATGTCGCAGAATCTTTCAGGTGCATACGTACCGCAGCAGAAGTGTCGTTCAT
>JAATFC010000300.1 GCA_015655435.1 Chitinophagales bacterium
CATGAATGGCAGGTGAAATATTATATCTGGCTCCTGGAGCTAAATGATATACCCCATGTCCGTGCAACATTGGAGTATCCAAAACTCCGACAAATCCATGACGTTCGGCTGTCAGATGTAGACCGCCATTATATGAAAGATGTAATGGTTAAAATAATCACTTTACAGGAAAGCGAACACTGCCCGGCAAAAATCAATCATAAAATATGTAAGCGTTGCTCTTATTATGACCTTTGTTATATAGGCGAACCATGAAAAAATCGTACTATCTCTTTAACCCCGGCCGTATGAGCCGGAAAGACAACACGCTTAAATTCACCCCGGTAGATGAATCGGGCAAAGAAGGCGTTGCCAGGTATATCCCGGTGGAGAGTGTTGATAATCTATATACATTTGGCGCGTTAGATGCTAATAGCGCATTATATAACTTCCTGGGCAAGGAACAAATCAGTGTTCATTTTTTTGATCACTATGAACATTATTCCGGCAGTTTTATGCCAAAAGATTATTTACTAAGCGGGAAAGTATTGATTGCGCAAACAAGTGCCTATGTCCATCCACAAAAACGTATTACCATTGCCCGGAAGTTTATTGAAGGAGCCAGCTTTAATATGATTAAAAACCTTCGTTATTATAACAATCGTGAGAAGAACACCGCCATCCAAATTGAAACAATTGAAAACCTCTCTACGCAAATACCATTGTCTGCAAATGTAGAGACATTGATGGGCATTGAGGGAAACATTCGTATGGCTTATTATGAAGCCTTTGATTCAATTATCAATGATTTTTCAATGGGCAATCGTACCAAACAACCTCCAAATAACGAAGTAAATGCCATGATTTCATTTGTAAATTCCATGTGTTATACGCTTTGCCTGGACATGATCCATCATACCCAATTGAATCCTACCATCAGTTTTCTACACCAACCGGGATATCGCCGTTATTCCCTGGCACTAGATCTCTCTGAAGTATTCAAGCCTTTACTGGTAGATCGACTGATATTTTCTTTGCTAAACAAAAAGATTATACAGCAACATGACTTTGACCACAATCTGAATAACTGTTTACTCAAAGACAGTGGGAGAAAAAAAGTAATAAAGGCATGGGATGAAAAATTAAATGAAACAATTAAACATCGTTCATTAGGCCGAAATGTAAGTTATAAACATCTGGTCAAACTGGAATGTTACAAATTGGTAAAACATATATTAAACATGGAGGAATACAAACCTTTTAAAACGTGGTGGTAACCGATAAATATGTATGTAATATTAGTGTATGACATCGAGGAGAAGCGGGTGGGAAAAATGTTGAAGTTATGCAGGCAGTACCTAAATTGGATACAGAACAGTGTATTTGAAGGTGAGCTAACCGATGTAAAACTGAAAGAACTTCTCCACAAGGCCAGAGATATAATGATACTGGATAAAGACAGCCTAATTATATTTAGCAGCCGGCAGGAAAAATGGCTGGATAAACAGGTACTCGGCAAGGAGAAAAACGACCTTGATAATATATTGTAGTCGTCCAAGACATCCGTACAGAGAGGGAAATGGATCAGGTCTTTGACATATTTGGAAATAACATATTGAAAATCAATAAAAAAATAAGTTGTCGATGTACAGTAGAAATTATATATCTGTACATCGACAACTCTTTTTGATTAAATTGGAAAGAAATAGTTTCTTAACAATTTGAAAATAAATCATTTTTAGCGTGTTAATTAACGGCTTTTAATAGGACTATTGTAGAATTGAAACTCTATGATCAGGCGGCATACCTGAATAAGCAGTTCCTTTTAATAGGACTATTGTAGAATTGAAACTGACTTCGGCTTTACCAATGACCCCACCGGCACCCTCTTTTAATAGGACTATTGTAGAATTGAAACTATTGATAGTGGAATAGAAAGTATACCCAGCACCAGCTTTTAATAGGACTATTGTAGAATTGAAACGGGTTGTGGTCTTACAGTATCTTTATGCGCGTAGGCCTTTTAATAGGACTATTGTAGAATTGAAACAATCTTCCGGCTTGTTCGTAAAGTTTTTTTGATTGCTTTTAATAGGACTATTGTAGAATTGAAACTAGAAAAGGCAGAAATAGAACAGTTCAAAGCGTTTCTTTTAATAGGACTATTGTAGAATTGA
>JAATFC010000046.1 GCA_015655435.1 Chitinophagales bacterium
ACAAGATTAAGAAACGCATGGAGCTTATTGAAGAAACATTAAACAAATTGAAGAATAGCCACGGCTAAAAAGCAGCCCGATAAGCGTACTAGCTTCTATCAAAGGATAGGCAACGCTCGCGCTTTGAAATATTATAAAAATCCGAAAAATAATTTTCTAGTATCGAACTATACAAAAGCGTTATTTCCGGATTTTTTCAAACCAGAAATTTGCTTAATTTCCCTTCCAAAATTATCATTGATGAACAATCAAAACTTAATCAATAGAACCGTCCAATATGTAAAAGATACTTTGGAAGATGCCGAAGGAGGACACGACTGGTGGCACATATACCGCGTCTGGAAAATGGCGCGTACGATTGCCACTTCCGAAAATGCGGATATGCTAGTAGTCGAGTTGGCTGCGTTATTGCATGACATTGCGGACTCCAAATTCCATAACGGTGATGAAACAATCGGACCGAAAACGGCTCAATCTTTTTTGGAAAAGGAAAATGTCAATACTGCGACTATTGACCACGTTGTGAACATCATCAAAAATATTTCTTTTAAAGGCGGGACGATGGAGCGCAGTTTCAATTCACTTGAACTAAATATCGTACAAGACGCCGACCGTCTGGATGCAATAGGTGCCATAGGTATTGCACGGGCATTCAATTACGGTGGTTTTAAAAACCTTAAAATCTATGACCCCAATATACAACTAGTTTTACAGCGAACACGCGAAGACTATAAAAACAATACCGACCCAACTATAAACCATTTTTACGAAAAACTATTTCTCTTAAAGGATTTGATGAACACGGAAACGGGTAAGCATATTGCTCAAAAAAGACACGAATTTATGGAACTATACATAGATACTTTCTACAAAGAATGGGAGGGCATTTTATAGTGTTTCTCAGAATTTTTATAGTCGCATTTAAATGAAGTTATCCAATAGTCAACTATAAAAATATTATAGTTGACTATTGGATAACTTACAAAAAGAACTAGTTCAACTTAACGCCAACACCAACGCTGAACAGCCAAGGATTGATTTTGGTATCAGAATGTACGGTTGCGCCTCCAGCAACTGAAGGAATCGTAGTCACGTCGTTTTTTGTTTTCAGCCATATTTTTTTTGCATCTATATTGATGAAGCATTTTTTGCTGATGTCAAAATCCGCACCCAATTGTGTAGCAAAGCCAAAACGGTTTTTGTAAGAGATATCCGCAATTGCCGGACCTTTTGTTTTACCATAAAAAATAGTATAGTTTACTCCAGCTCCTGCGTAAGGTAGGATACCTTTTGCAACAGGTTGGTAATACAGAAAAGTAAGCGTAGGAGGCAATAACCATACCTTACCTAACTCCACATTTCCCAATGCTGTATTGGTCGCTGTCACTTTATTTCTTGTAGTTCCCAATATCAAGTTTGCGGAAAATCGATTAGCTAAGAAATACGTAAAATCCAGTTCCGGTATGACTTGTTTGGATATATCCACACTTCCATTGATGGTAGTGATATTGGCACTCGCTTCGGGCACTACATAAGTTGCCCTTAACCTTGCTCTCCATTCTCCCTTATTCTGTGCAAAAACCGTCATTCCAACCATTAACAATGCTACTGAAAGTCCTATCTTTTTCATTTCAAAGTTTTTTAAATGAACCAATAAACAAAAGAGCTTTTCTTAAACATTCCTATATACTTTAGATGGTCGACCTTAAATATGTATTAGAAAACTCCTATGTTTTTTCTTATTTCGAAACAAAAGTATTTCCCTATTTTTTCTGTTTAAATGACGAAAGTCATTTGTAGAATGATTGTTTTCCGCATGGGAAACAATCGGCTAAAACAAAGACAGAGTAAGCATTTCATTCCTATTAAAAGAGAAACGGTCGACCAATCTCCAACCAACTAATAGGCGGTGCTTAAACCTCTATTTGTGGATTGCTTTCAACAGCTATAAAGTTCCCAATCTCGTAAGCATCCGACGAACTGCCACAAGTAGCTTTGCCCGCTATTTTTCCGTTACTCTCTACTCAAAAACCAAAAAATGAATAAAAACTGGCGTAGGGCTACCGTTATAACGAGCCTGCTTTTGCTGAATGCTACTTGTTCCAATGCTCAACGAGTTATCAAAGGACGAATTTTGTCCAAAGACAGCATCCCTGTTTCCGAAGCAGATGTTTCGGTGAAAAACACGTTATTAAGGAACATCACGGATGCAAATGGTTATTTTCTGTTCAACAACATAAAAGAGCAACAACTGACCATTGTCATAAACGCTTATTTCTCCAAACCATTTTCACAAACTATACAGGTGAATAATGGAGACACGACAACCCTCGACATCTATTTACCTACTGCCATTCCGCAACTAAACACAGTTAGGGTTACGTCTAGGTATTCAAATATCAAGTCATTTTCCGATGATATTGCTAAAATGCCTTTGTCCAATATGGAAAACCCTGAAGTGTACAGCACCGTTTCGAAGGAACTGCTCAAAGAACAAAACATTGTAAACATACAGGACGCATTGAGAAACGTTACAGGAGCAACTGTCAATATGGATCCGGCTGGTGGCGTCAGCATCATGTCGCGAGGATTCTCCACGTATGTAGGTGCGCGTAATGGTTTTCCTTTTGTAGCTTCTGCACGAAGCAATTGGGATCTGGCCAATATAGAGGCTATTGAGGTTATCAAAGGGCCAAGTGGGGCATTGTTTGGCAATGCTTTCAATTCGTATGGCGGCTTGGTCAATCTGGCAACCAAAAAGCCATTTGAACAAAACAAAACGGAAATCGGCTACACGCTAGGAAGTTTTGGGATGCAGAGATTGACGGCAGATGTCAATGCGCCTCTTACGAACGACAAAAGTGTTCTTCTTCGGGTCAACGCTGCAGTACACAAACAAGGAAGTTTCATGAATGCAGGTCACAACAATAGACTGTTTCTAGCTCCGAGTGTTACTTTCCGCCCAACAGAAAGACTTAAATTTAATCTCGACATGGAACTATACAAGGAGGACGTGACACGCCCCTACTATATTTCCAATATGGATACGGTCGTGAAATATTACGGTATCAGCAATATCAAAGACTTGCCCATATCCTATAATCAAGCATACTTTGACAATAGTCTGAATGCGGTTTCACAGAACTTGCGTACCTATTTCTTGACTGAATACCAACTTTCCAATACATGGACTTCTGCCACCAATATCTCATACATCAACGAAAACCTCATTAAAAGCTATCAGGGTTATTTATTGTTTGGCTCCAACGATAGCACGATCACACGAAGCAACGGTGACTTCGGTCCAATCACGACTTACACTACCGATATCCAACAGAATTTTAAAGGAGATTTCAAGATTGGGAATTTCCGTAATAGGTTGCTTATCGGGCTGGATTATTACAACTACAATTCCAAACGCATCTACGTATCTTACCCGGCTCTGGATATTATCAACAACAAGAGAGGCAATTTTGATTTAGCCAATATCCGCCAAGTCGAGAAAGCGTACAATGCTTACGCAGGGTTGTCTTCGTCCGCACAATATGGTTCCAACTACGACCAGTTGGCTGTGTACGCATCCGACTTAATCAATATTACCGACAGGTTGATGGTTCTTGCCAGTGCTCGCATGGACAGATATATGCGAAAAGGCTCGGGCAGCTACGATCAGAACAGTGTAACACCTAAATTTGGAATTGTCTATCAACCCATTCTAGACAAAATCTCTCTGTTTGGTAACTATACGAGTGGATTTACGTACAATTTTGGTACTGTAATCCAGCCAGACCAGTCGACATTTGAAAAAAGACCTTATTTCGCTCGTCAATTGGAAGGTGGTGTTAAATTGTCGTTTTGGAACAATCATTTGGTGGCAACTGCCAGCTATTATAGTATCAGTATCAACGATGCGCCACGCACGGACAACAATTTTTACTACCAGGACGGTAAGCAGAAAAGTAAAGGTTTTGAATTTGACCTAAAAGCCAATACGGATGATGGTCTTTCCATTACCGCAGGTTATGTTTACAACAATAACAAATACATCAAAGCAACGACCAATGCCGGAAAATTCAGCACGGCATCTCCACAAAACGTTGCCAATCTATGGTTAAGCTATCGCTTTATCCATAGCAGCGGAGCTTTGAAACATTTTGCCATCGGAGCAGGAGGAAACTATGTAGACAAAAGCTTCTACAATGCAGCCAATACAATTATTCTGCCATCGTACTTCTTAGCCAATGCTTCCGTCTTCTACGATATTCAGACTTGGAGGGTGGGCATCGCATTGTCAAATCTTACCAACCAAAAATATTGGACTTCCATCGCAACACCACAACCACCTAGAAATGTCAGCCTGAGTGCTGCATTCAGATTCTAACCGTAGACCCCGCTTGATATACCAAGCGGGGTCTTTTCATATATCCCTCGCTACTAATCCATCCGACCGGAAAGGTTTCTGTATTTTTGCATAGGTCTGTTTTATATATAAAAAGAATGGTATGGAAAATTCAGTTAAAATTATCGTTACGGGTGCTGCTGGTTTTATTGGAAGTGTACTGGTAGGATATCTCAATAGTCTGGGTTACGAGGATTTGGTATTGGTGGACAGTTTTGACGACGCGGACAAAAGAGCCAATTGGTCAGAAAAGAAATTTACCGAAATCGTTGAAAAGGAATATCTGGAAAAATGGCTGGAAACACACGAATCCAAGATAGACTGTATTTTTCACATGGGTGCGAATTCCAGCACAACGGAATTTGACTATGAAGTACACCGGAAATGGAACCTGGAATACACCAAGATGCTTTGGCAATATTGCAGCAAAAACAGTGTTCCGTTGATATATGCATCTTCTGCGGCAACCTATGGCGATGGAGACCTGGGATACAGCGACGACCACGAGCTACCTTTTTCCTTGAAACCATTGAACGCTTATGGTATTAGCAAAAACGAATTTGACAAATGGGCTCTGCAACAATCCGTAGATACACAACCGCCATTCTGGGCTGGGTTGAAATTTTTCAATGTTTATGGACCCAACGAACACCACAAAGGTCGCATGGCAAGTGTGATTTTGCATTCTTATAATCAAATCAAAAAAAGCGGCGAGGTCAAACTATTCAAAAGTCACCGCCCAGGCTACAAGAATGGCGAGCAGTTGAGGGATTTTGTGTACGTTATTGATTTGGTAAAAGTCATGGTTTGGATGATGCAAAAAAACTTCGAAGGACAACCTATTCCCAACGGACTATACAATCTGGGAACAGGTCACGCACGTAGCTTTTACGACTTGGCGGACTATACATTCAAAGCGATGGACATCCCATCCAATATACAGTTCATCGACATGCCGGTTGACATTCGCGACAAATACCAATATTTTACAGAAGCCAAGATGGACAAACTCAAAGCCGCTGGTTATTCCGAACCATTTTATAGTTTGGAAGAAGGTATTGAGGACTATGTCAAGAATTACCTTTTGGCAAACAAGAACTATTAATTTCTGATTTAGGAATTATGATAGTGCCTTTAGTTCATAATTCCTAAATCCCAACTTATAAATATCCCAACTATCATGTCACAAAAGATTGCCATTATTGGTGGAGGAAACCTAGGTACTGCAATAGCAGAAGGGTTGCTGGACTCAAAATTTGTCCTACCCGAAAACTTGATTATCACGCGTAGCAATGTTGCGTTGCTGCAATCATTCAAAGACCGTGGCGTACATGTCGTAAGCGATAATGCAGCAGCGGTAGAGCAGGCAGATTTTGTGCTTTTTGCAGTCAAACCTTTTCAGATTAAGGAAATACTCACAAGCCTTTTACCCAAACTAGATGCAGCAAAACACACAATCGCCAGCGTCGTTACGGGTATATGGATAAAGGATATTGTAGAAGTTGTCGGCAACGACTTTACTATTTTCCGCATTATGCCCAATACGGCAATCGCCATTCGTCAAAGTATGAGTTGCATTTGCAGCCACAATGCTTCTAGTGACCAAGTGGACTATGTAAAAAATATGTTTGACCAATTAGGCAAAACGGCCGTCATCGAAGAAAAACTGATGGATGCGGCAACCGTATTGGGTGCTTGTGGAACGGCGTATGCATTACGTTTCGTACGAGCCAATATCCAAGGCGGCATTGAGATTGGTTTTAGTGCGGCAACAGCTTCGCTTATAGCCGAGCAGACTATAAAAGGTGCTGCTGATTTATTGCTACAAAAAGGCACACATCCCGAACAGGAAATCGACAAGGTCACTACGCCCAAAGGCTGTACCATCATAGGTCTTAACGAAATGGAACATCAAGGATTTAGTTCGAGTGTGATAAAAGGAATTAAGGTTAGCTATAATAAAATCATTGAGGGAATGTAAGTTCCCTCAATGATTTTATTATAGCTAATATGTCTTTCCATTATACTTAATGGGGAATTTCGAATTATGGCTTTTGGGTAGCCCCTTTACATACAAGGAAATAAGAGAAGCTTCATCTTCGCTTTGTTCGTAAACAATAAGTTCGGAACTATCATTTTCTTGAAGTCGCAGGATTTGAGTAACATCATCTCCATCTTTATCCACGGAAACTATTTTGTATTTTTTTGATCCGACTAGCTTTTGAAAATCCTTAACAACTTTCTTAAAATCTCTCGGGCGGTCGTCATCTTTCGAGAGCCTAACCTCATTTACAGTAAAATCATAAGTCGTATTGCTTGCGCTATCTCGCATTGTTTCTGTGTGTGATTCAATCTGTATGTCTTCAACATTTTTGTGCTTTTGTATGATTTTCTTAATTCCTGTTTGGGCTTTCGACAACATAGAAATACAGGCAAACAAAGTCAATCCGAGTAATTTTAGTCTCATAAATAATGATTTTAATTGTGTAAAGAATAGTTTGTTATAAGTAAGTTTATCTCAGTGTGAATAAACAAGGATTATTCCAAAGATATTTTATTCATTTCTATTCGGCGATTATGATATTTTAATAGGTAAAAGCATATCTCTTCGAAGGATAAACAATAATGAATTTACTTTTTATCAAACAATATCATTCATAAAGCGGGATGTTTGAAACCTGCCCAACACATTTATATTTTATTTGTACAACAAGAACAATTTTTATAGAGCTAGAATACTCTTAGGCCAAACGCCAACTATTCCCAATCTACTTCTTCCAGTTTAAAAATCTCATTTACCGTTGTGCTAAACACCGTTGCAATCTTGATAGCTAAGATTGTTGACGGTACGTATCTCTCCGTTTCTATGGAGTTAATCGTCTGCCTAGATACCTTAACCCTATCGGCTAGTTCCTGTTGTGTAATATTCAATTTTGCCCTTTCCACCCTTATTGTATTTTTCATCAATTTTTTCTTTTCAACAAGTAAAACATAAAGATGTAGCTCGCCAACATCATTATAACGGTTTGTTGACAACCTAAGCTTATTGTGGTGTCTCCAAGTACAATACCTACCAAATGAAAACTTACTACATATATCGAGATAAATGTAAATGCCCACGCCATTGCAGTCAACCTAACTGTCAAAATTCTTTCATCTTCAATTTTTTCCCGTGCCATTGCTATAAAAAACAATCCCAAAATAATAAAATCGAAAACGAGACTTCTTTGAAAATCTACATCGTTCTTCTCTGTTATATGGAGTTTCATGCTCTTTAAAAGAATCAAACACAAAAACCCTAAACCAACAATAGCGATTCCAATTTTTTTAAAACATACAGGCAAAAAACCTGTTTTTCTTTTGACAACTTTAGTTTCCATAATGTAAAGTTTAATTTTCTTAATGACAAATATACTTTACATATTGGTTTCAGCAATTTTTTTTAATAAATATTATACATAACTAATTTATCTCTCAACAATCCTAATATCCTTTCGGAAAATATCAGTTGCCGACAAAACTTTACATTTGTATATCATGTCAATAGAAGTAAAGAATCTGACCAAAATATACGGAACACAAAAAGCGGTAGACAACCTGTCTTTCTCGATTCCGAAAGGAGAGATTGTGGGTTTTCTAGGACCGAATGGTGCGGGAAAATCCACCACGATGAAGATGATAACAGGCTATCTCAGACCCGATGCGGGCTCCATATTGGTCGATGGTATTGATATGCTGCAAGAGCCACTGAAAGCAAAAGCGAAAATCGGCTATCTGCCCGAGGCAAATCCTTTGTATCTCGATATGTATGTAAAAGAATATCTTGCTTTCGTGGCGGGGATTTTCAAGCTGGACAATAAGCAAAAACGCATTGAAGACGTTATCGAACTAACGGGACTTATTCCGGAAAAGAGCAAGAAAATCGGACAACTTTCCAAAGGATACAAACAAAGAACAGGGCTTGCTGCGGCATTGATTCACGAGCCGGACGTATTGATTTTGGACGAGCCGACGAGCGGTCTCGACCCGAACCAGATTATCGAAATCCGCAACGTTATACGCGAACAAGGAAAGAACAAAACCGTATTGTTTTCTTCTCATATATTGCAGGAAGTGGAAGCTATCTGCGACCGCATCTTGATTATCAACAAAGGTATTCTGAAAAAGGATTCCTCATTGGAAAATCTATCCAATATAAAAGAGTCTTCCGACGCAACTATAAAACTACAATTCAAAGAAACTATAGAAGCGTCATGGCTATTGCGACTATCTGCCGTCAAGTCTGCAGAGCGTGACGGACGCAGTGTTTGGACTCTGGTTTGCTCAGATGCAGACCTCGCCAAAAAGCAAATCATGGAACTTTCACTGAAAAAAAATTTCAACATAGTCTCACTAGAGTCAGTCAACGGAGACCTGGAACACACTTTCCGTGAATTGACAAAATAATACATCTATATGCTACAGAAAACCACATTGCAGTTTTTAAAGAATGTCAAGAAGAACAACCATAAAGAATGGATGGACGCTCATCGCTCCTAATATGAATCTGCGAAAAAGGATTTTGCCAAACTAGTGGATGAAATTATAGTTGCGTTTGGCAGGAAGGACGTGGAGATCGCGCATCTTACAGCGGGCGCATGCACGTTCAGATTCAATCGTGACATACGTTTCAGCAAAGACAAGTCTCCTTATAAAACCAATTTTGGTGCAAGTATCAACAAAAACGGCAAGAAAGCACACGACGCAGGCTATTATCTTCATTTGGAACCGGGTAATTCTTTTTGTGGCGGCGGCGTGTGGATGCCCGAAGCAAAACACCTTGCAGCCGTTCGTCAGGAGATAGACTATAATTGGGAAGATTTTCAAAAAATAATCAACAACAAAACTTTTGTCAAAACCTATGATTCGCTTTCATTTGCTCCGGAATATACATTGACAAGAGAACCTAAAGGTTACGAAAAAGACAATCCCGCTATCGACTATATAAAACTAAAATCATTCCTTGCTATCAAGAGCTTACCTGACGAGGTTTTCTTTTCGGACAATACGGTAAAGGACATCGTCGCTACATTCAGCGCATTGCAACCGCTTATTATTTTTCTCAATAGAGCTTTAGAAGAATAGAATCTAATAGTTGCTTCTAAACATTGCATAGTCAAATGTGTCCTTGGTCGTTTCGCCTGGTCTTGCTTTTAGATAGAGCGTGTAGATGCCCTGAGACCGGAATCCTAAAAGTTCATTCGCATGGAAAGACTTTATCAATGTATTTGTATTGGAATTATAAAAATTTATTTTCCAATTAATATTTAGAAATTGTGTATACCTAGTATTGGTACTATAGCTCGCCTGATCATTGAATATTCTTTGTACAAAAGGCCTTAATGTATCTGTCGTTCTGATACGACCATCAATAGTCATAACCACAGTGATAGGATTGGTAAAAGGTGCAAAATTGAAAAAACGCAACTTGATAGAGTCTACACTTGGTATAGTCACATTGTCTGTAATCGTTGAAACCGTTGCCGATGTGGTGGATATTTTCTGGTCGACCGTATCCGGAACGATAAACGTTGAATAGTATAGTCCTGACTGCAATTGTTGATTTCCTTTTATTATAGTGTCAGAAGTTCCGGTTTTTATTATTTGCAAATAATAAAAGCTAGGCAATCCATATGCGTAGGAAGTAGCCGAGTCAAACTTGAGCGCATCATAAATTTTTTCTCTATTGGAATAAATGTCAAAGCTCATTCCCGGAGTCACATTCATCCAGCGCATATGCGTCGGACCTGGTTGGTTGCTGTCGTTTTTCGAACAGGCAACCATTCCTACAACTATAAAAACCAATACAACTATATTCAAAAAAATATTTCGCATACTATAAAAAATAATTGGAGCAATTGAAAAGCGGAAGATGCTTTTTTTCCACCTCAAATTTTCCTTAACACTCACTCAATCCCAATGGAACGTGTACCGCCAATCCTCCGTCAGAGGTTTCTTTATATTTACTATTCATGTCCAGAGCAGTTTCCCACATTGTCCTTACCACCTTGTCCAACGATACTTTGGCATAATCCGGACCGGACTGTAGAGCCAATTGTGATGCGGTAATGGCTTTGATTGCACCCATGGTATTTCGTTCAATACAAGGTACTTGCACAAGACCTCCTATCGGATCGCAAGTTAATCCCAGATGGTGTTCCATCGCAATCTCGGCAGCCATCAAGGCTTGTTTTTGTGTACCGCCAAGTGCCTCGGTCAATGCTCCGGCAGCCATTGCGGACGACACGCCTATTTCGGCCTGACAACCGCCCATTGCCGCAGATATCGTTGCTCCTTTTTTGAAAATACTTCCTATTTCGGAAGCTGTCAATAGGAATCGGACAATTTTATCTGTACTGTTCCCATTTCCGAACAAAATATAATATTGCAAAACCGCCGGAATGACGCCTGCCGCACCGTTGGTCGGAGCGGTAACGACCCGTCCAAATGATGCATTTTCCTCGTTTACTGCCAAGGCAAAACAACTAATCCAGTCCAATACGGAATTGAAATCCAGTGGCATTTCCTTAATGGCTGCCAACCAAGAATCGTAATCCGAATATACTTTCCCTTTTAATAACCTTTTGTTGAGTTCAAATGCGCGACGACGTACGTGCAATCCACCCGGTAATTCGCCTTGTGTATGGCAGCCCCGATAGATACATTGCCGCATCGTATCCCAGATCCGCATTACACCTGCAAAAGTTTCGCTTTCGTCGCGCCATGCACTTTCGTTTTCCAATACAACTTCGTTGATGGACAAGCCTGTTTTTATACACCAGAACTGCAATTCTTTTGAAGTATCGATAGGGAAGGGGAGGTCGACAGGTTTTATCTGCGGAGAATGGTCGTTACCCTCCTGTACTACAAAACCGCCACCGATAGAATACCAGGTATCGCTTATTTTTTCCCCTGACTTCAAGTCCACCAAGAACGTCAATGCATTAGGGTGGAAAGGGAGCGACTCGTGATATAAAAAAGTGATTTCTTTTTCCGGGTCGAAATCAATGGGTTGTTTGCCTTTGAGCTTGAGAATTTTTTCCTCTTTGAGTTGGCTTATTCTGGGGAAAATGAGGTCAACTTCCGTTGTTTCCGGATTTTCGCCCATCAGTCCCATCTGTACCGCGATATCCGTTCCGTGTCCAACGCCTGTTTTTGCAAGCGACCCGTATAGATACACATGCAAGGCACTAATCTGATCCAAGCCATATTGGTTTTCCATTTTGTCCAAAAAAAGCATCGCCGCACGCCAAGGTCCCAATGTATGCGAACTGGACGGCCCGACGCCTATCTTAAACATATCAAAAACGGAAATGGACTCCCTCACCATAGATATTTTTTTCAAAAATACCCAATATCCACCAACCACTAAACAGAAAACAGATTATTATAAAAATCTTGTATTTATCCAACCGAACACAAGTCCGGCAAGAGCTCCGAATATAATTTCCGGCAATGTGTGTCGCCCCAATATCAACCGCGAAACCGCGACCAATACAGCCAATGCCAATATGCCGAAACCCAATGCCCAACTGTAATGGAACAACAAGGCAGCAATATAAAAATTGACCCCAGCATGCATGGATATTTTACCTTTCCCATTGACAAGGGCAAACAAAACGACCATCGACAGGAACGTCCACATACTGTAAACCAATGCAGTCGCCTTGTTCGTCCACCAGAAATACAAGGAAACTATTGCCAATAGTCCAATGGCAAACAGGAAAAAACCTTTGCGTTGCTGTTGGTTTGATACGTCGAAATTGGAGTATTGACCCTTTCTCGTTTTCCAGATATTGTGGCAGATAATCGGAAGCGTGATACCGCCAATAATAATACCCGAAACAATATTGGCATCCCGCAGCGGCATTTCCTTATGGGATAAAAAATAGACCAATATGGAAATGGTCAGCAACGGATGCCCAATAACGGAAACCGCGCGGGCAATATGTCTCAGTCTGGCGGAATACAATATGGTTGTTTTTTGCAAAATACAGTTTTCTTTGGTGCGCAAAAAAAGAGAGCCTCTAGAAAGAAGCCCTCTTACCCTATTTGTCTAGCTAAAAACTATCTTTTATCTACCTCTTCTTCCATTATCGTAGCCATTTCGCTGTCCATAGTGGTTTCCGTTTTCAAAACGGCCATTGTTTCCTCGTCCATTTCCGAAATGGTTGCCGTTATTATAATGTTGCTTGCCGCCATAACCATAATTGTTGACGACCACCTGTCTGCCTCCACCCCTATACGCACCATAAGCGGGAATGCCTCGTCCAGCGAACACTCTTTGGTTCATCGGCATGACACGCGCTCTTCTGAAATCGTATCTGGCAAATCTTGGAGGAATCGCACGGCTGTATATCCAAGCGTTATTTTCCATGTATATATATTGACCTACTCCCATGTCATAGTAGCAATTGATGTCCGGAAAATAGTAGTATGGACTTGCTCCGCCGGATGGTATCCAAACCGGAGCAGCGGGTGCCACAACTACAGGGGCAGGAGCTCCGATGCTTACGCCGATGCTAACTTGAGCTTTGGCAGATGTTACGATTGCGATGGAAGCGATTGCGAATGTGTATAAAATCTTTTTCATGACTGTTGTTTTTTATTTGTTGTTTGAAGCTTGATTGCTTCTATCCTTTATTTCATGAAAAGTGTGCCAGAACAGCGGTTTTTTCTTAGTCATAGACGAAGTGGGCAAAAGAATCGGTAAACGAAATTTCTTTAACAAACTTTGCTATTTAATACATCCGTCTAAGGGTAATTTCTATTTTTGCAAAAAATTAAAAATCCAGTACTTCTTTCCATGACGACCTTAGAGATTATCATTTACGTTGGTATTTTTGTTTTCGCCTGTACAGGAGCGCTGAAGGCTCGGGTCGTCCATATGGATTTTTTCGGAGGATTGGTAATGGCTCTCGTTATGGCCTTCGGCGGAGGGAGCGTCCGTGACATATTGATGGGCAATAGGGTTCGCTGGCTAAATGACAATATATCTTTTATACTGGTTGTGTGTGCTACGCTGAGCATTTTTCTTTTCAAACAGCACGTCATCAAATACCGAAAGATGATATTTTTCTTGGATGCGATTGGTTTGGGATTGTTCACCGTCGTGGGTATTGAAGCAGCTCTGGAAAACAAAATAAATTCTCTTTTTGCAGTTTTGCTTGGTGTCGTTACTTCCACTTTTGGCGGTCTGGTGGCAGATGTCATTAGCAACGCCGTCCCTTCTTTGTTGAAAAAGGGAGAACTCTACGCAACGGCGAGTGTAATCGGCGGAGCCATATATGTCATTACCCCGAACTTCGGCATTGACCGAACGACCAATATGCTTTTGTGTGTTATCGTAGTGAGTGTCATCCGTGTTATTTCCAAATGGAAAAAGCTCATGTTGCCAGAGATATAAAAAGCATTAATATTTAATAATTCACCCATATTTTCAGTTTTAGAAGTACCTTTAATCTCCAAATTGCAATTACAAGTCGAATAGTTATGGACAATTTATTTGATGCTACGCCCGACGTAGTCCTGATAGGTGCCGGTGTAATAAGTGCTACGTTAGGAACTTTCTTAAAAGAACTAGACCCATCCTTCCGCATACAGATATTTGAAAGACTGGAATCCGCATCCTTGGAGAGCTCCGATGCCTGGAACAATGCCGGAACCGGACACTCCGCACTATGCGAACTGAACTACACTCCCGAAAAAAGCGACGGTACCATTGACAGCACCAAGGCTATCAATATCATGGAACAGTTCGAAGTAAGCAAACAATTCTGGTCATATCTTATAGACAAGGGCGAACTTGAAAGCCCAAAATCATTTATCCGCACGACACCCCACATGAGTTTTGTATGGGGCGAAGACAACGTGGCATTTTTAAGAAAAAGATACGAAGCCTTGCAAAAATTCCAGCTTTTCAAAGGCATGGAGTTCTCTACCGATCATAAGAAACTAAACGAATGGATGCCGCTAGTCATGGAAGGCAGGGATTCGGGGCAGGCCGTAGCCGCCACGCATTGCGACTTGGGTACGGACGTCAACTTCGGCGCACTTACACGTAACCTAATCCATTCTTTAGAAAAGAAAGACGGCGTTACCGTTTCCTATAATTTTGAAACGGAAAACATCAAACGCACCAATGACGGCAAATGGAAAATATCGGTTCGTAACCTCGAAACGGGTATTTTGCATTTTGTTTTTGCCAATTTTGTTTTCATTGGCGCAGGAGGTGGTTCTCTTCACCTTTTACAAAAAACGGGCATCCCCGAAAGCAAAGGTTTCGGAGGCTTTCCTGTAGGCGGTCAGTGGCTGGTCTGCACCAATCCAGACATCATCAAAAGGCATCATGCCAAAGTTTACGGTAAAGCGGCGGCAGGCTCTCCTCCGATGAGCGACCCACACTTAGACACGCGTATCATTGACGGAAAAGAAGCTTTGTTGTTTGGGCCTTATGCCGGATTTTCCACCAAGTTTCTAAAACGCGGCTCTTATTGTGACCTGTTCCGTACGATTAAGCTTTCCAATATCATTCCGATGATGAAAGTTGGATTGAGCAACTTTGGTCTGGTTAAATATTTGGTTAAACAGGTTTCTCTTTCCTTTAGTCAGCGGGTCAATGTCCTACACAATTTCGTCCCCTATGCTACCGAAGATGACTGGAAGGTAGAAATTGCCGGACAGCGGGTACAAGTTATCAAAAACGACCCACAAAAAGGAGGCGTTTTACAATTCGGTACGGAAGTCGTCACCTCTGAGGACGGAACTATCTCTGCGCTGTTAGGAGCATCGCCAGGAGCGTCTACTTCTGTTTCAATCATTCTCAAACTGCTGAAACAATGTTTCCCTGAAAATTTCAAAGGAGAATGGGACGTGAAATTGAAACAGATTATTCCTTCGTATGGTACTAAGCTAGAAACAGACAATGCGCTAACCAACAAAGTTCGCAGTTGGACAAGCGAAACATTGCAACTAGACTGGAAACAACCTCAATAAAAAACTTTTCGATACAAATAATGAAAGCCTGTAACGTTACAGGCTTTTTTGTTGTCTAATCTCAAAACAACAATTAATGAAAAAAATATCAGTCCTTTTGTTCGTAATTTTCATTGCTTTCTCTGAAACCCAAGCTCAGCAAACATCACAAGACGAACTATATAAAAAGGTTGTCAGTTTGGACAGTTCCTTTTTCCATGCATACAATACTTGCGATATGGAAACACAACGAACTTTCTACAACGACACCATTGAGTTTTATCACGACAAGTCCGGACTAGAAACCTCCAAAGAAAAAATCCTTGCCGACACTAAAAAATACATCTGCGGGAAAATACAACGCGAATTGATAAAAGGCAGTATTGAAGTCTCGCCTGTTCCCGGTTATGGTGCTATTGAAATCGGTCAGCACCGATTTCACAATCTAACTGAAAAATCTGTATCACACCCAAGTCGATTCATTATAGTATGGAAAAACAACGATGGGAAATGGACAATAACAAAAGTGATTAGCCTACATTAGAAGCGGACGGTTTTTTTCATTATTTTCGAAGTATGAAACTATCGACTATGAAAAAAATATTGCTTGTTCTTTGCTTGCTCTTTATTCAACATTACTCTTTTTCTCAATTTTTAAACGTTAACAACGCCTTAGCCAAGAGTGATAGTATAAATCAAAATGCGCCACGGGAAAAGATTTTTGTCCACTATGACAAACCGTACTATAAACTCAATGATACACTATGGCTAAGAGGGTATATTGTTGAGGCCGCGGCAGACGAAAAATTTTTCGACAGTAGCAAGATTATACACATTGATATATGGGATAATGACGGAAAATTGGTCAAACGCCTTAGCACTCCTGCATCCTTAGGCATATTTTACAATAATATAACATTAACTGACCTTTTATTCGCTCAAGGAAATTATACCATGAGAGCCTATAGTAACTACATGCGTAATTTTGGAGATTCCTTATTTTTTACAAGTAGTTTCAAGATTATAGATCCTACTTCCTCCAAATGGAATATAAAGATCGACTCTCTCAATTTTGAGAAAAATAAACTCACCGCCATTGCAAAATTAATGGATGGCAAAAAAAATAGCCTTGCTAACCATAAAGTCAAAATTGTCTTCAAATCGGGAGGACACACGCTCTTATCAAAATCGTCTATAACGGATGAAGACGGCAATATCGCTATTGACACAACCATTCTCTCCAAGTTCAACCCGGAAAAACTAGTGCTTGGAATTGCAGAATTGGGAGATGATGAAAAAACAAAATTTGAAATTCCCATAACATCCAGTAATCAACAAAAAATTGACCTGCAATTTTTACCGGAAGGTGGAGGTCTTATAGCGGGATTAAAGCAGCGCTTAGCCTTTAAGGCTATAGATATTTACGGTCATGGTGTTTATGTCAAAGGTGTTATTAAGGACGCAGAAGGTAATAATATAGCAAATTTTGAATCTACATACCAAGGAACCGGAATCGTTGATTTTTTTGCCTTGCAGAATAAGACATATACGGCTTATCTGGATAATGGAGCCGCCTATTCTCTGCCCACACCGAAAATTTCCGGCAGAGCGTTTTCCATAAATCGGAATATCGCGAAAGACAGCTTGATTATACACATCGAAGTATCAAAAGATCTGTATAATAAACCATTGTACTTTGCCGCTACAGTAAGAGGGACTAGCTATGCAAAAGGGAAAATAAACATGGATGATAAGGCTCATATTCTTAAGTTTAGTACCGAAAGCTTTCCCGCTGGCGTAGCGCACTTTACATTATATGACGATAATGGAAACGCTGTCAACGAACGAGCTGTTTTAATTTGGCATCCGGAAAACATATTGAAGCTTTCCCTCAATACTGACAGGCCAATATATGCCAATAAAGAAAATGTATCCCTCAACTTACAATCGACGAATCTTATTACCCATGAGGCCGCTCCTGGTAACTTCTCTATTGCTATTGTAGATACTGGTCAAGTGTCGTTTCCCGTAAACTCAGAGAATATCGTTAGCTACGTATTCTTATCTTCTGACATCAACGGAAAGATTGAAGATCCGGGATTTTATATCAAGCATCCATTAAGTGATACAACAGATTTATTAATGCTTACGCAAGGTTGGGTCAATTATAATTTTTCTCCGCTTGAAAATAGAAAGTATGCTTTCGAGAAGGGGTTTGGCTTTGGGGGAAAAGTAACAAATGCTTTCAATAAGTCTATACCAAGTGCTAAGATCTCCCTGCTAGGAAAGGACGGAAGTAGCGCTTTTCTTGGAGATACACTCACTGACAAAAACGGTAGATTTTATTTTGATGGCTATAGTTATTTTAACACAGATAGCGTAAGCGCTGTTGTAAAAGCATTAAATAAGAAAGGTAAACCATTCAATGTAGGTATTGAGTTTGACAGTCTGAGCTATCCACCATTTAATGACCATAATTCTTTTTATGAGAAAGAAAATATTATACTGGATACACTAGGCTCTTTTCTAGCAAACAATAATATTTTACTTGCGGAACAAGCCCGAAGAGATGGAAAGTTTTTGGAAAATGTAACGGTTACTTCAAAGGTAAAAATCCAAGGTTCTCTCATAATCTTAACAAAAATGGAGGCTCAGATCTCGCAATTCCAGAATCTGTCATTGATAAAACTCCAAATTATACGCTCTTAGACTTGTTAAGACAAAAAATACCTGGGTTTACTGAGGTCAGAGATGTAAGTGGATTTGTCTATTACACCGTAAAAAACAGATTAGTCCGTTTTATCTTTGATGGCATTGATCTCAATTTTTTTACAAAAGTTCCAATTGACGTCTTCGAACCGAAATCCTCACCCTTATTTGCCAATATAACAAACGGAATAAGCAAGAGAGGGCCTTCCATGTACGATGCTTCCGGCAAAATACCAAATGCACCAACTGACGGATATGGTGCGATGATACAGCCATCTACATCTGTAGAGCAGTATTTGCAATATTATTCGGCTACGGATATAAAGGGCATAGAATTTATGTTCAATAACAAATATATCAATACATATATCAACAGCTATCTGGATCCAATGGAGAAAGCTTCCAGGATTCCAGGAAAAAACGATTTTTGTTTTGTTGAGATTACCACATTTGGAGGAGTTGGGCCATATTTAAAGAAACAAGTCGGAGTGTCAATCACGAAACTTGATGCGCCCTATATTGGAAAACAATTTTATAGTCCGAAATACACTTCATCAAATACACAAAGCCCTTTTGCTGACCTAAGAAGTACCGTATATTGGAATCCCAATATCATTACAGATAAAAACGGAATGGCCAACTTTTCTTTTTTTACCTCAGAAGGTAAAAGTAGCTATCTTATGATTCTACAGGGAACGGACATGATGGGAAATTTTGGAGTTCTGTACCAGCCATTAACTATAAGTCCCAATAATAATCAGAGCCAATAGTAGACAAACAGCAACGAAAAAGCCAAACTATATAGTTTGGCTTTTTCGTATTCTATGCGTTAAGCAATTCCATACACTTCTCGATTTCTTTGAGGTAGCCGTCGATACGTTTTTGCAGGTTTTGTTTTTCCTGTGTTGTCCATTCCGAAACGCCGATATTGGAAACATCCAGTTTCTGATGCAGGTTTTCATTTTCTTTCAAGCTGATGGCCAACTTGGTAGAAGCATCGTGTAGTTCTGCTTTCAAGTTTGCATTTTCTTTTTGCAATCTTTTGTAGCGGAGCAACAACGCCTGTAACTTTTCCTCGATAATGGCTATTTGCGAATCTGTCGGCATGGCAAGATTTTATTTTCTGATTTCCGCGCTTATTTCTTTTTCAAAACCAGTAATCAACTGTTGTACCATTGCGTCCGTTTCTTTGTCTGTCAATGTTTTTTCCATATCCTGAAAAGAGAAATTGATGGCAATTGATTTTTTGCTGTCGCCTAGTTTTTCATTTTCAAAAACATCAAACAGGCGAACCGATTCCAATTTGTTCAGGTTTGATTTTTTGATGATGGAATCTATTTGTTCATAGCTGACCTGCTTGTCCACAACCATTGCCAAGTCACGGGAAACTACAGGAAATTTGGCTACTTCTTTGTACACAATCTTTTTGGATTCAACCAAGGCAACTACGCTTTGTACATCTATTTCAATATAGAAAACAGGGTTTTTGATATCGAAGCGATTCCCGTCAATTATGCCCTGTGCACATAAATCAGAAAAAAGCTTTATCACATCCGGCTGAATTAAATTAGTGCGTTTTAAAAGTTCTCCGTTCATAAATATATCCTCTGCCCTTCCCTCGGCAAATACTTCTCCATTC
>JAATFC010000273.1 GCA_015655435.1 Chitinophagales bacterium
AGAAATAATGCTCCGCCCGTTAATAAAAAACATGCTCGAAAAATACACCCCCATTTGCAAATCAAAATCAACTTTTGAGTACTGACAAGCCTTTCAGCCTTACATTTTAATTCAAACGTAATCATCTCGGACAATAATAATTTCGAATCTATTGTCACATCAAAAAAACGCTTAGCAGACCAATACATAAAGCTACCGAACGAAACTAGCCCGAACAAAACAGTCCAAAAGCTATTCAAAATAGTACCAGTAGAAATTCCTAGTACAATGCAGAGCATAATCCAAAATAATAAAAAGAGCATAATGATACATTGACCCTTTTTTAAAGAATTTGACAGTACAATCTTATTTTCTCCAATATCTTTTTCCCTCTCAACCACGAATTAATTTTCTTTTATTTGTCTATAAATATAATCTAAAACCAATCACTTCTCCAAAATCCCTCAGCTTTCGATAATTTTGCGGCTCAATAAAAATAGAAGATGCTAGTAGGTTTCAATAACATGACTTTTGAGTTTGGTTCTCGCGTGATAGTGGAAGATGCAACTTGGCATATCCAACCCGGTGACCGTATTGGATTGATTGGTTACAACGGGCAGGGAAAATCTACCTTGTTCAAGGTCTTGACGGGGGTGTACACTCCTTCCAAAGGGACCGTTGAGCGCGGCAAAAACGTATCCATCGGCTACCTGCATCAGGATTTGTTGAGTTTCAGCACAGAGGATTCGATTGTGGAAGTAGCGATGACTGCGTTCGAACGTGTCAAGGAACTGGAAAAAGAACTCGAAGTGATTGTCCACAAACTGGAAACGAACTCCGACGAAAAACTTTTGGAAGAATACAGCGACAAGCTCCATGAAATGGAGATGCTCGACGGTTACAATATCCAATACAAAACGGAAGAAGTGTTATTGGGGTTGGGTTTCACTAGTGAACAAATCACAAAACCTTACAAAACTTTCAGTGGTGGATGGCGCATGCGTGTACTATTGGCAAAAATGATATTGCAGTCACCGGACGTACTGCTATTGGACGAACCGACCAACCACTTAGACTTACCTTCCATCGAATGGTTGGAAAAATATTTACAGAAATATAAAGGCAGCGTGGTTATTGTCAGCCATGATAAATTTTTCCTAAATAAATTGGTCAACAAGATTGTAGACCTGTACAAACAGCTATTAAATTTTTACACGGGCGACTACGACTATTACGAAACGGAAAGAGAAATCCGTCTCGACCAGCAGCAGCGTGCCTATGACAACCAACAGGATTACATCCGTCAGCAGGAACGCTTTATCGAACGTTTCCGTTCCAAGGCTTCCAAGGCAGCACAAGCACAGAGCATCATCAAACGTCTGGACAAATTGGACAGAATCGAGCAAACCTCACTGGAAAGGCCCAACCTCAATATTAGTTTCCAAGTAGACAAACAACCCGGAAAAATCATCACCACGTTAAAGGACGTAACCAAACATTTTGGCGAAAACCGTATCGTGGAACATACCGATGCAGAAATCGACCGCGGAGACAAAATCGGCTTGATTGGTGCGAACGGAAAAGGGAAATCTACTTTGCTGCGTATCATCGCCGGCACGGAAAAACTGGACACCGGCACTTCCGTATTGGGGCATAATGTGGAGGAAAGTTTTTACGCGCAGCACCAATTGGAATCCCTTCGTTTGGAAAATACCATCATGGAAGAGATGCAGACCTGCGGCAGTGGCAAAACCGACCAGGAAATACGCGGACTTTTGGGATGCTTCCTTTTCAGCGGCGACGATGTCGACAAGAAAATAAAGATATTGAGCGGAGGAGAAAAAGCCCGTGTCGCATTGGCAAAAGTCATCGCGTCCAAATCCAATTTTCTCCTATTGGATGAGCCGACCAACCACCTCGACATGGTCAGTGTGGAGCTTTTGGCTGAAGCATTGAAAAAATACGAAGGAACGCTCATCAGCGTCAGCCACGATCGTTTTTTCATTTCCAAGATGGCGAACAAAATATGGGAAATAGAAGACGGAAAAATCAAAATATTCGACGGCCCGTACAATGAATATGTGGAATGGAAGGAGCGGATGGAAAGAATAGGCAAGGAAAATATCAAAAAAGAAGACGTCAAGGTCGTAGAAAACAAGAAAAAAGAAATTCCTGTCAAGCAACCCGTCCAAAAAGATCTTTCACGTGAGGAACAGAAAGAGAAGGAACGTATCCAAAAAAAATTTGCCAAACTGGAACAGGAAATATCCGACCTCGACGACATAAAAAAGAAAATAGAAAGCGAAATGGCTGTCCCCGATATCTACACCGACTACGACAGATTTGCCAGTCTCGAAAAGCAACTAAACGAGGTCTCCGGAAAAATAAAGGTCGCCAATACGGAATACGAAAAAGTATTTGAACAGTTGTCCGAATAATAGGATGCGTTTATCCTCATTTCGTTTAAATGATAGGAGGTAAAGGACTTAACTACATTCAGATTTAATCCGAATGTAGTTAAGTCCTACTATCAGTCCAGCAACGCATAATAAAACAAAGAACCTCACAAATGTCCCCAATTACAAATAAAAGAAATTTCAATTTGATTAACATAGTCAAATGTGTTTCATTGTTTTTTCTAATATTCTCTAATGTTAAGGCTCAGACTAGTCAGATGGATTATTTGAGAAATAATTTTTTGCATCATTTTAGAATCTTGGACTCCGCTCAGAAGGTTAACAAAAAGCTGGATACTATTTGCTGTTGCAATGCTTCCATTAATTTCATGGATTTAACTACAAGTCTGGATACTCATACCATAGGAAATGTCTTTGGTCGATCTTGTTTCACAAAACAAGAATTAATAGATTGGCATAAATGGTACAAGAAAAATATTGAATACACTAGAAAGTAAAATCTTTCGATTACCGCATAATTAATAATATTAAATTATACCCGTTATGCATTAGAACGAGATTTCTCGCCCATACCTCACTCGAAATGAGGGTTTTCTTCTGAAACTTATTAATAAATGATGCGTCATTTCGACCCTTAGGGAGAAATCTCCTACATTTTCAGCATTTTTTCTTCCAAATGCACAAGGGGTTAGGTTATCGTTTGTTGTTTACAACCGAGACTGCTGACTAAAACTTTCTTCAATAATCTGCAAAACTTTCAGTTTTTACTTGCAATCTTGCAAAACCTCATTATATTTGCACCGGCAGGTCTTACACGACCAGCTCCTGTTGAACCCTCCCAGGACCGGAAGGTAGCAAGAGTAAATGGTTGTAGCGGTGCGATGTAATAAGCCTGCCATTTTTAACTATATTTCCAATCTCAATTTAATATAGTATAAATCCTCTCTTAATTAAAATAATAACACCAACGACCTGTTGGTCAAATAACATTTTTTATGAAGTTTTTTATTGACACGGCTGATTTGGAACAAATCAAAGAAGCAAATGCACTGGGTATCTTAGACGGCGTTACGACCAATCCATCATTGATGGCAAAAGTAGGCATCAAAGGCAAGGAAGCCGTGATGAACCACTACAAAACTATTTGCGAAATCGTTGAAAACGGAGATATCAGTGCAGAAGTCGTTTCTACCGATTACGAAGGCATCATCGCAGAAGGTAAAGAACTGGCGGCCATCCATCCCAATATCGTTGTGAAAGTTCCAATGATTAAAGACGGTATCAAAGCCATCAAATATTTCACGGACAACGGTATCCGTACCAACTGTACGTTGATTTTCTCTGCCGGTCAGGCTATATTGGCTGCAAAAGCAGGAGCAACTTACATTTCTCCATTCATTGGACGTGTTGACGATACGGGTTGGGACGGTTTGGACTTGATTGCTCAGATTGCAAACATCTACGCAATACAAGGTTTCAAATCTCAAATCCTTGCGGCTTCCATCAGAAGTACGCTTCACATCATCAAATGTGCCGAAGCCGGAGCTAATGTTGTTACCTCTCCATTGGAACCAATCCTTGGCCTGTTGAAACACCCATTGACAGACAGCGGTTTGGCTAAATTCCTGGAAGACGCAAAGAAATTCCAATAAGGAATTTTCTAATTATATTTGAAAGGCGGGAAGTTTTGAAACTTCCCGCCTTTTTTATGGATGATCATCAGATATTGTAATCAAGTAATCAAAAAGACTTGTTTCCGTTGGCAATTGTAGTTTTTTGCGCAAGCGATACCGGCTGACCTCCACGCCTCTCACGGAGATATTCATTAATTGAGCCATCTCTTTCGTACTGAGATTCATACGCAGATAGGAGCATAACTTAATGTCGTTTCCGGTGATACTGGGATGTTTTTCCTTGAGACGGGCGGTGAATTGATGATGGACCTGGTCAAAATGTTTAGCAAATTTATCCCATTCTTCCTCCATCTTCTCGTCTCCGTTGAGGCTGCGTAGCAGTCGTTTTATTTCCTGCGCGGATTGGATATCTTTAGAAGTATTTAATACATGTCCCAATTTTTCCTGAATCATTCCTAGCAACTCTCCTTTTTGGACAAGGTGCAAGGCACTGCTGGCCAACTCGCTGTTTTTAAAATTGATTTCCGCTTCCAGCTTTTCATTCTTTAGGTCTACCAATTCTTTTTCAGCATTGTTCTTTTCCAATTCGTGTATATATACCAGTTTCTTTTGTTCTTCCTCATACCGGATTCGTTGGTTTTTGAATTTGCGTTTTAGCCATATATAAAAAACATAATTTCCAGACAAAAAGAATAAAGCATAAAAACAATACGCCCACCAAGTCCTGTGCCACGGCGGCAGTATCTGAAACGAAAAAGCGGAAATAGTGGATTCTTTCCCGAAATTATTCCTGCTTTTAACCTCAAAAGTATAGTTGCCCGGCGAAAGACTGGTATAGGCTTTTCTTTGAGCTTTCCCATATTCGCTCCAATTATCGTCGAAACCTTTTAATCGAAAGGAATAGGACAGGTTGTCCTCATTTCCAAAATCAGTGGAGCCAAAATCAAAATACAGCGAATTCCATCCATATTGGATTTGAGGTTGGCCAGTCTTTTGCCCATATTGCCCACCGAACAATAAGCTATCTATTTTATTCTGGATAAGCACGCCGTCAATCTGAACAGTTGGAGAGGGTTCGTTTCGTTTATATTTTTCATAGTTAATATGAAAAAAACCACGTTCGCCTCCCACGATAATATTGCCGCTATCAACAGGATAAACAAATTCGAAACCACTTAGGAGCTTATTTTTAAGTTCGCTGATCTCAATCGGTTGACCAACACCATGGCTTTTGTCTATCACACCCAATGCCTTACCATACACATACCATATATTACCTCGATAATCCTCCTTCAAATAGCGGACTGCTATTTTTCCCAATACCTTCTGAAAATAATTGGAAGGTATAAACCTGTCATTATGCTTGTCGTATTCATAAATGCCTTGTTCCGTTGCAATCAGAAGCTTATTTTGTATAAAATAAACATAATTGTTCAAGGCTGACGGTAAGCCATTTTTTTCATTATACAACTTATATTGATAATGCGTGGTATTCACAGAGGATATTCTGTAGATGCCGTGGTAAGGATGCGACACCCAGATATTGCCTTCCAAGTCTTTTACAAGAAAACGGGAAGATTCGTTAAAGTCAAGCTGAACATTTTGCGGTACAAATACAGTCCCATTCCATTGAAAAAAAGTCAGACCCTTATAATTACCAGCCACCATAATCTGGGAAAGATTTCCGTCCGTCAAGGAAAGAAAGTTCCAATATCCTTGCTCCTCACTTATTCTGTTGATGCTCTTCCCGTCAAAAGAATAAGCACCTTCATGGCAACCTACCAAAAGCTGGTCATTATATTGGTTCAGATTCCAAATCTGACCATCAATACTTTCTACTTTTGAAAACTCGCCAATACTAAAACTCAAATCCTCCTCACGATTAGCAATAGAAAAGCTGAACAATCCTCCCGAAGTACCCATATAAAGTTGCTGATGATAAACAAAAGCCGCATATCCCGACCCGTCTTGCCGAAGCGGTTCTATCTTCTTCAATGCACTATTGTAATGAATCAAGTCGATACCATTATCCAAACCCAGCCATATATTGGTGTTTTTATCAGCAAAAACGCTCAAGACATTTTTGTTTTGCAGCCCTTCTTCCTTGGAAAATTTTTGGATAATATTTCCGGAGTCGTCAATGACAATAGCACCATTCTTACTGGTAGCCAATACAATCCGATTGTCCGAAAGGCGGCATGCACTGTAAATACGCGCATCCGAGAAGCGTTTGTTTGTTAAGGTATTTTTAAAAACAGAAATTCGGTTGTCGTCCAATATGTACAACCCGCTCTTTAAAGCAGTAATTATTTTCGTATTGTTACTCAAAGAGATAATTCCTGTCACAGGATCTCCTTCCGGCAATATAAACGGCTCCGGTAAAAAGTGTAGAATACCATTACCCTTGACTTGAACTAAACCCTCTTGGTAATCATAAGCATACAATTCACCATTCACTATTTCCAGAAATCCCCATTCCTTAGGAGCTGCAATAAGGATAAAATGTCCCTGATAATAACGTAATATCGTGGATGCTGTACGGATGTAAACACCATCTCCTCCGAGGGAAACAATAGACCATACATCTCCAAAATTCCTAAACTTCCTTTCAATCTTATCAGTCAAATCATAATATTGCAACCGCCCCAACGCATCTGGCTGGAAATAACCAAGTTCGTCTTGACCTCCCACCCATATTTTGCCTTCGACCAAAGCAATCGACCTTACAATGGTTTTATTGGGAAGCGGAAATAATTTGAAAGTGGATCCATCATACCGAATCAGTCCCTCGTTGTTAGCAAAATACATATTGCGAACAGAATCCTGCGTCATCTGCCATGTCTGAAGCCCTCCTCCGTAAACTTGCTTAGAAAAATTTCTGATTTCTGGTAGGCCTATGGTATTCTGACCCTTTGTCAAGAAAGGGAAAAACAACAATACAATAACATACACCTTTTTCATAATGGACAATCATTTTCAAAGATATAATAAAATGACGTAGTATATTTTGATTTTTATTAATTGAAAATCAATTGGTTAAATAATATGATGTAGTATTGAAGTAGTGCTTTTTTTGCTTAGTTGCAACCACAAGAAGAAATTTGCTTACAGGATTTTTAACTTTTCATTAAAATGCTTGCAATATGAAATTAAAATTTGTGTGGTTATCTGCCATGCTGCTTCTATTTGGTATTACCAACAAACTACTAGCCCAAAACCTGACGATTTCAGGTCACGTCATTAATCAAAAAACCGGAGAAGGATTGTCCGGAGCATCCATTCAGGTCAAAGGTTCTAAAATTGTAACCGTAACGGATAGCCTTGGAGCATATAGTCTCAACATCCCGCTACGTTCAGCAACGCTTTCCGCCCAATATCCCGGTCTAATATCCGAAAGCAGAACCGTCACCACCCCAGGCGAAATCAATTTTGCCCTAAAAGAAGATACGTCCTCACTTGAGGCAGTTGTCGTAATTGGATATGGCACACAGAAGCTTACAACTGTCTCGGGCGCAATAGCAACAGTGAAGGCGGCAGACATTGAACGCCTACAGCCCGTCCGAGCTGAACAGGCTTTGCAGGGAACTGCTTCTGGGGTGAATGTCATCCAAACTGGGTCGCCGGGAAGTAAACCAACTTTGTTTGTCAGAGGGATTCCATCTTATTCCGGTAGTGATGCACTTGTGGTTGTAGACGGAGTTCCTCAGAGCCTTTCCGACTTGAACTCAATCAGTCCATCTGATATTGAAAGTATCAATGTGCTGAAAGATGCCGCGACGACAGCTATTTATGGCGTAAAGGGAGGAAATGGCGTAATTGTGATTACGACCAAGTCTGGTCGTAAGAATATGAAAACCCAGTTCGGCTTGAATGCAAACTACGGTATTCAGGAAGCACAGAGAAAACTTCCCATGCTCAATGCTACGGAATATGCGGCGATGCTTAACGAGGGCAGCACGCTTGCCGGAGGTAACATCATCTTCCCTGACCTTTCCAATATGGGAGTTGGCACCAACTGGCAAGACCAAGTATTCAAACATGCGCCCATGCAAAACTATACTGCATCTGCTCAAGGAGGGTCTGACAAGGTTACTTATTTCTTGTCAGCAGGATATCAAAGCCAGGGAGGTATCGTTGGCGGTTATGATAAATCAAGGTTCAACAGAGGAACATTCACATCCAATGTTACATTTGATCTAACTCCAAAACTGAAATTCATCCTCAATACCTCTGGAGTTATATTGAGCAGTAAAAGCATTCAGGAAAATTCATTCAACAGCATATTGGGAAGTGCCATCAACTTCGACCCTACAGTTGCCGTACAAAATAATGTGCCAGGCACGGTAGGTGATTATGGATTCAGCAATCTGCTACTGTCCGAAATATACAATCCATTGACCAAACTTGCTAATACTTTCAACAAGACAACAGGAAGAAAACTCTACGGAAAGTTCGAAATGCAATATGACATCATTAAAGACTTAAAACTTTCCAGCAGGTTTGGATATACCAAATATGATGAAGATGCGAAAAGCTTTACACCATTGGTATTTTATGGACCGCAAAATGTAGACAACAGTATGGATGCCGTCGGTAATGCAGTTGCGGGAAGACACAATAATGTATCTCAAAGCAAATATGGCAATTTCAACTATACGTGGGAGACATTTGCCAACTACAAAACGACGATCGCCAATATGCACAATATTGATGTAGTCGCTGGTTTTTCGATGGCCCGTTATTCTGCCAGCTCAATGTCTGTAACCCGTGAGGACGTTCCATTTAATAGCTGGGACTTTGCCGATTTTTCGGCAGCGACAGGCACGACTACAACAGAAACATTAAGTGCCATCGGAGCGGGTTATTCCATTGAATTTCCAAAGAAAAATGCGTCCTTTTTCAGTCGTATCAATTATGATTATGACGGCAGATATTTGGCATCATTCAACATGCGCCGTGACGGTTCCAGTTCTTTTGGAGTTGATAACAAATATGCCAATTTCTATGCAGGATCATTGGGTTGGGTTGTTTCTAGAGAATCGTTTTTCCATTCCAACGTCATTAACAACCTGAAAATAAGAGGTAGCTATGGCTCCGTAGGAAACGACAACACTTTTGCCCAGTACTATAGCATCATAACAGGTGGTCCAAGTTATGCCACTCCTGCAAACAGCAATGGCTATACTTTTGGCGAAGTCTTTGTACCTGGTTCTACTTTAGGCGCGTCTGTAAATGAAACATTACGCTGGGAAACACAAAAACAATTAAATATCGGATTTGACATTTCTATATTGTCTAACAAACTAACATTAAATGCCGATTACTATAGAAAAGATGTTAACGGCTTACTTTTCCAACCAACCGCTTCTTTATATTTAGGTACAATCCCTGTACCCGTAGCCAATATTGGTTCGACAAAAAGTGAAGGTATTGACCTTACATTATCCTACAACGAAGGATTTAATAACGGCTTGAAACTTAGAAGCAGTATTACATTCACTACTGTCAACAACAAAGTAACGGAAACAAATGATGATGGGACAGCTAAGATTCTTGGTGGCAGCTACTTCAATGGACAATCTCAGATAGTTACCGTCTTCCAAAAAGGATATACTCCCGGTTACTTCTACGGATACAAGACAGCAGGGCTCTTCCAAAACTCAGCAGATATTGCTAACTGGGCTTCCCAACCCGGAGCAGCTCCAGGCGACATCAAGTTTGTCGACATCAACCACGACGGCGTGATTACGGCAGACGACCAGACGCAAATAGGCAATCCATTTCCGAAGTTTGTAATGGGCGGTAATTTTGGTTTTGACTATAAAAATTTCGATTTCAATATTTTCCTATATGCTTCCGTTGGCAACGACATTTACCGTGCATATGATAGAAATGCCAACTACACCAATAAAACAAGGGATATCCTTGCACGTTGGACGGGAGAAGGCTCTACCAACAGCTCCAAAAATCCACGTTACATCTTTACCGATCCGAACAACAACGCCCGCGTAAGTGACCGATTTGTGGAAGATGGTTCTTTTCTGAAAGTAAAAAATGTTCAACTGGGTTACACTTTCGACAAAAAAGTATTGGGCAATACTTTCAAATCTGTCCATATCTACGGACAAATCCGCAATGCCCTCACTTTTACCAAATATCAAGGATTTGACCCAGAAATTGGAGGTGGCATCATGGATAGTGGTGTCGATCGTGGTTCCTATCCTCAAGCAAGAACCTGGGCATTTGGCATAGACCTTAAGTTTTAATTAAAATATTGTTTGTAATGAAAAAGACATACATCAGCATACTTGGAGTTCTCTGCATTTCCGCAATAATAGGCTCCTGCAACAAATTAGTGGATTATAGTCCACACGACGATTACCACGTTACGGCATTGGATTATCTGAAAACCGAAAGCGACTACAGAACAATGGAAGTCAGTGTCTATACTCCCATTCAATGGCTCAATCAGATGGTCCCGATTGGTGATATCGCATCTGACAATGCGGTAGCAGGAGGGGAAAGTGCGTCTGACATACTAACGCTGCAACAGATACACAATTTTACGGTGAATCCTGTCAACAGTACTTTGGAGGATCTGTGGCAGTCCGCATACGAAGGTGTCAATCGTGCCAATTATATGATTCAGTACAAAGAGGCAAATCCTCAAGGTGTAACGGTCTCATTTGCCGGCAAAGATTCCCTATATGGCGAAATCTATTTTTTAAGAGCTTATTATTACTATTCTCTAGTCAGAATGTTCGGCGGCGTTCCTGTTTTCGTAGATAAAAGATTGAGTCTGACCGATTCTCGCTCTTTACAAAGGTCTACAAAGGAAGAAGTATATGCTCAGATAGAAAAAGACCTCGAAAGCGCAATTGCAGTTCTGCCAACTACACAAGCGCAAAAAGGTCGTGTAACGAAATATGCGGCACAGACACTATTGGGCAAGGTTTATATATATGAGAGTAAATTTGATCAAGCGGCAGCGGTATTGGATAGTGTTATCAATTCTGGAGCTTTTTCTTTGGTACCCAGCTTATACAACGTGTTTTTGCAATCCGGTGAAAATGGACCAGAATCCATTTTTGAAATCCAATACTCCAACTTGTCCCCTTATTACAACTGGAGCGGTCAGACCCGAGGACAGGGAAACTATGCCGTGCAGCAATGTGGCATAAGAGGTATCGCCGGGACAGCAGACATGCCGTATTCCCCAGGCTGGAGTAGTAACCTACCGACTCAGGATTTGGCTAACGCATACGAAACAGGCGATACTCGAAAAGATGCTACATTATTGGATATCGAAGCATACAAAAACGCAAATACACAGCTTAACGTTTCCTACCAGGTTGCGCCTTACATGAACACTGGCCTGTATAACCAAAAATACCAACCCAGAAAAGGACAGAGCTCTGGACAGATTGAACTTAATTATCTGAACAACTTCAGGACAATCCGGTACGCAGAGGTACTATTGTTGGCGGCAGAAGCGTATAATCGCTCCCAAACTGCCAATGATGCCAAGGCAAGGGATTACCTCAACCAAGTACGAGAAAGAGCATTTGGGAACAATAGCCACAGTATTACCTCCTCAGGCTCAACTCTGACACAAGCAATATGGAACGAGAGAAGGCTTGAACTGGCAATGGAAGGAGACCGCTTTTTC
>JAATFC010000210.1 GCA_015655435.1 Chitinophagales bacterium
ATGTTTTTGAAATTGTTAGTTGTTTTCTTCATAGTTTGAATTGATTTACAGATAAAAAATGATTTGGTTAATATTGAAAACAGGTTAGAATGCAAACATTCGTTCTCGTAGATTTCAAAACCAATTATCAAGCCATTTTTTAAAATACAAACTATAAGGCAGAAAAAATCCTATTTGAATTGTTCAAATAGGATCGCTTTTTTATTGAGGCTAACTTTTATTTAAATATATGATATGCCGCCAAGCTGCAGACATAAGCAAGCACCGTCATGTAAGCAAACTGAATGACAGGCCATTTCCAGCTTTTGGTTTCGCGTTTTACGATGGCGAGCGTACTCATGCACTGCATTGCCAATACGTAAAAAACCATCAGAGCAATCGCTGTTGCGGAAGTATAGACTGGTGTTCCGTCTGTGCGTTTTGCGGAAGCCATTTTTTCTTTTAGGGTTGCGTCGTTGTCGGATTCCACACTGTAGAGTGTCGCCATTGTTCCGACGAAAACCTCGCGTGCTGCAAAAGACGTAATCAATGCGATTCCTATTTTCCAGTCAAATCCCAATGGACGGATTACAGGTTCGATTGCGTGTCCCAATATACCTGCATAGGAATTTTCCAGTTTATCCGTTCCTTTCTCGAGGTTGATTTCTTCTATCTTGGCGGAGTCGGTAGCGGGGATTGCTGCCAATGCTTGTTCGTATTTGGCTTCCACTGCTTTCATCCTTTTGGACGGTCCGTAAGAGCTCAAAAACCACAAACACAGACTAATTACAATGATGATGCGACCTGCGTCCGTTACGAATATCTTCGCTTTTTCAACCATTGTAATGCCAACGTTTTTCCAACGCGGGCCTCGGTACAGCGGCAATTCCATTATGAAAAAACTCCTTTCCTTAATCTTAATCCAGAATTTCAAGGCATAGGCAACTATGAGCGACATGACAATACCCAAAAGGTACATTGCCATCATAATCATTCCCTTTTGAAAATTTTGGTTGTCGGGCAGCATCAGTCCAATCAGCACGATATATATTGGTAAGCGCGCGCTACAGCTCATGAATGGTGTGACCAATATCGTGATAAGACGTTCTTTCTTGTTCTCAATGTTACGGGTACTCATAATGGCCGGAACGGCGCAGGCAAATCCACTAATCATCGGCATTACGCTCTTGCCGTTCAGCCCGACTTTGCGCATGAGCCGATCACTTAGGAAACTGATGCGCGCCATGTAGCCCGTATCTTCCAATAGGGTAATCAAGCCAAACAAAATCATAATCTGCGGGATGAAAACGACAATACCACCTAGTCCGGCCAATAGCCCATTGACTAATAGGTCACTCCACCAAACCGTTGGTAATTTGTCCCCTAGCCATCCCTTGAATGTAGAAAACAGCCAGTCAATGGCATCCATCGGATATTGGGCAACCCAGAATACGCATTGGAACAAGACGAACAAAACCGTGAGCATGATGACATAGCCCCATACGCGATGCAATAGGAGATTGTCCAGCTTTTCGGTAAATAATTTTTTTTGCAGCGGGTCGGGCAATACCACATTCTTTTGGATGATGGTATTGATTTGTCTGTATCGTTGGAGTACTTCTTCGGCCTGTGTTTTGGTCGGATTGAAATTGGTGCGCTTTTCCGCATCCTCAATTTCGACTTGCAGTGTTTCGTTTAGCGGAAATTCTTCGTGGTTGATGAGGTAATGCAAAGACGCATAATCGCCCGTGCCGGGAATAACTTCTTGGAGGGCTTCTATCGATGTCGGAGCCAAAGTTTTAATCGGAATAAAATCCTTTGGCTGTGCCGTTGTTTTTTGTTCGGCTACACGCGCCAGGACTTTTTTCAGTTCGTCAATACCTTTGTCTTTTCTCGGATTGACGCTGACTACGGGAACGCCTAATTCCCTTTCCAAACCCGGAATGTCTATCTGGAGTCCCTTTTTTGCCGCTATGTCCATCATAGTCAGTGCGACAGCGACGGGATATTTCAGGTCGATTAATTGTGAACAAAAAAGCAAGTTACGCTTGAGGTTGCTGGCATCGACGACAAGTAAAATGACTGACGGATGCACAGCCTTGTCCTGACGCATCAGCACCCGATAGGCGACCCACTCGTCCTCGCGGCGTGGGTAAAGGCTGTACGTGCCCGGAAGGTCAATCATGGTGACACGCATATCGTTTGGCAAAACCGTTTCACCGGTTTTTTTATCCACGGTCACTCCGGGAAAATTGCCGACCTGCTGCCTGAGTCCGGTTAGTGAATTGAATAAAGAGGTTTTGCCTCCATTCGGGTTTCCAACTAATGCTATCTGTAACTGTTCGTTTTCCTTTGCCTCTTTCATTTCAATTGTCAAATGACAAATTTAATAATCTACGCCTTAATATGGTTTACGAAATGCGGAAGAGTTTTGTATTGTCGGGTGATTAGGCTTGTTTTTTGTGCACTCATGGATTTTTTTGCAAAATATTAAGGAATTTTGTGCGGCTATGAAGTTAGTGTTGAATACAGAAGACCTCACGGATGATTTTTATGAAGGGGTTCGCATGTTTGGGGTAGTGTCCAATTCCAAAAATTACAAATTCATTTGGGAGGTCAACAATGCCCTTGGTTTGGATTTTCGTTGCAATCCGGACAATGAGATTACTTTGCAAAAAAAGAACCGTCAATGCTTTTTCCCCGTGTATCAGCACAGTGTGAAAAATTCCACGATTGTCTATTATTGCTACCACAACTATTTTGACGGAGAGGCACTCCTTCCCGAACTAAAAAACATCGACTTTATTATGCTCATACAAGGCGCACATAGTATGAGCGAGGAGGAATGGAAGCATTTTCTTGCCAATATAAAATCAGTCAATTGCGTACAGATGGTCAGCGAAATCCAATTGACTCAAGTAAAGAATAAGGAGAATCTGATATTTTAGGGTGGGTGTTTTCTTGTGTATTAAAGGGAAAACTTTATTTCCCCGCATAGTCTCTGCTTGCAGGACTTTGCGGAAACGTAATGCAGGTGTTTTCATATACGATATATTCATTTTGGTTAGCGATACATATGGAGTACATCATCTACCATACATCAACTGATAATTTCATTACTCAATCTGTCAGACCAGACTAATAATAGTTGGTATACCGTAAGCATCGAGGGTAATATATAAGAGAAGAAAATATTTTTTACTCTTGAGAAATATTTGATGGTTTTACTACTCTTTTGTATAGACTCGATTTTATATTTATCTCTTGCATCTCTCAATTTACTGATAGTTAAGAAGATGATTATAGAAAGACTAAACATGAGAACTATTGTAATAATAGGAGCTGTTTTGATTTCATAAATATAGTTGAGCAATGTTATTGCGAACAATGAAATTAGTCCGATAATGGCGTAAACAGTCTTTCTATTACTTTTAAATAAAAATATTATGCTCAAGTTTAAGACAAGTATTAATATCGAAAC
>JAATFC010000103.1 GCA_015655435.1 Chitinophagales bacterium
CCCATACCGAACAGAGCAGTTAAGCCCGCCATGGCCGATGGTACTCGGGCACAGTCCCCGGGAGAGTAGGTAGCCGCCATATGTTTTTCAGGGTCGTTCCCCGCACACGCGTGCGGGGAACGACCCTTTTTTTGTGCACGGCACATGAAAAGATCGGGACAGAAGCGCGAAAGTATTCTTTGGAAGAGGAGAAACTATTATCTTTTTCCGTTACCGTATTTCTGTGGCGAGCGGGTTGCCCCTGTTGAAGGAGTTCAGCGAAAGGTCGATGTAGGTCAAGTCCCTGCTTTTCGCGCCGAAACCCTCCTCCATTACCTTCCCGACAAGTATGTCGTTGCTGCTGGCAACCATTCTTTCTTGATAGCTTATGGGACTATCATACCATTCTGAAATGAGGTTTTTGCTGAGTTTTGATATGTCTTTTATTATGGGTACGTCAAAACTGTTCAAGGCAACAGCATTGCACTGTTGTTCATATTGATTTTTGATAGGGAGGCAAATCAGTTTTTTACCTAAATGCAAAACTTCTGCAGGTGTCTCAAACCCTGCACCGGTAATAACTCCATGAGAAGACAGTACACTTTGTGTAAATTTCTTATTGTCGATGGGATAGAAATTTACATTTTTGTTTTGAATATGGCTTGAAACCTTCGGAGAAAAAACCTCAAACTCTATATCGGGGCATTGTTCTAATGCTCTTAATATTTCCACGTTGCCATAATGCGACAGATACACTGTAATATGTCCTTTGTTTATTGGCTTTGCAGTTTGTATGCTGTTTTTTATCACAGGTCGGTAAATAAAATCGTCATATTGCTGAAAATGCAATCCAATATAGTTGCTTGCTGTTGCATACTTTTTCAGTATCAATTCTCCCAATAGATTTTTTGTATTGGGTCTTGGAACTTTGTTGGATTGGAAGGATGCTTGGTGTCCAAATCCTATTGACGGTAATTTTTTAATAGTACAGGCAAGAGCGGTAATGGATTCAAAGTCATTGATAATGAGGTCGTATTTTTCTAATGGTAATTGATGTGCTTCTTTCCAAACCCTGCTTAATTGCAAAGCTTTTATAGTTTTGCCATAATTCAGACCGCCACTATTGTTATAAAAAAAGCCAAGTCCTTTACTTCTGTATGCAATGTCAAAGCCCGGATTAAGACTACAGTTTCCCCCACTCAAAAAAATATCGACCGAACCATATTTTTTCAAATAAGGAATGAGTTCTTTTACTCGTGCAATATGTCCATTTCCTGTTGCCTGAACCGCATAGAATATTTTCATACTTTGAATTAATTTAACTAAACCAAAGTTGAATCTATAATATTACTTGAGTATTAAGGAATAGTAAAGTTTGTATTAAGTATGCAGGAATGTTTTGAACCAATATCCGGATTTTTTCATAGTCCGCTCCTGCGTTTCGCGGTCGATGTGTACCAATCCAAATTTGGGTGAATAGCCGTAGTTCCATTCGAAATTATCGGTCAAAGTCCATGCTAAATATCCGTCAATAGGTAATCCTTCTTTTTTTAGTTGTAGGAGTTCTGTCAAATGACTTTTGTAGTATTGGATACGCTTGACATCGTTTATTTTGTTGTCAACTATGACATCCTTGAAGGATGCACCATTTTCAGTGATTATAAGTCTAGGAATATTTTGGTATTTGGCAAACTGTCTGGTTATCAAGCCAAATGCGTGGCTATTGATTTCCCAACCCATGGAAGTGTAAGGAACATTTCGGTCTTTGGGTTTTACCTCGTTGGCAGCTATGTAAGGAATGATGGGATTGTGTTTCACGGTTATTGGAAAATAATTTTGCAAGCCTATAAAATCAAAATCAAAAGCCATCTGCTCTTTGTGCCGCCAGGCTAGATTGTGAACTTCCAATTTTTCCAAAAACTTGAAATTGCTTACTCTCGGATAACCCAATCCCAGCAAGGGTTCTACAAAAAGACGATTGACTAAAGCATCGAGTCGTTGTGCTGCTTTTATGTCTTCGGGTTTATCCGAATTAGGAAAAATATAAGAGCATGAAAATGTAGTCCCAATACGTGCGTCCGGAATGTTTTTACGCAAAATACGTCCGCCTTGAGCTTGGCATAACAGAGTGTTGTGTATTGCAGGAAAAAATGAACTAATTCCACGTCTTCCCGGAGCGTGCATTCCTAACATATAACCAAGCGTGGTAAATCCTGCTGGTTCGTTCAATACAATCCAGTCCTTAACCCTATCTCCAAAATGGATTGCACAAGTTTCCGTATAATGTGAAAACCAATCCAACATGCGATGGCTTGTCCAGCCGCCTTCTAGCTCCAATACATTCGGTAGATCCCAGTGGTATAACGTGACGAAAGGGCGAATATTTTTTTCTAAACAATAGTCTATGACCTGATTGTAAAAGCGGATACCTTCCATATTGGGCGTTCCTGTTCCATTAGGCAAAATCCTGGACCAAGACAACGAAAACCGAAATGTATTGAAACCTATGAGTTTGCATAAGTCAATATCCTGTTTGTATAAATGGAAGAAATCACAGGCGTTTCCAATCTTTTGGTTGTTTTTTATCTTGTTGTTTTTGTCGGCAAATGTATCCCAAATGGAATCGGAGCGGCCTCCGACATTTCTCGCTCCTTCGTTTTGCTGGGCTGCAATAGCTACTCCCCAAAGAAAATCTTTTCCAAAATCACTGGCCAATACAACTTTGCTCTTCATAGAAACTATTCGGTACAAATAGGAAAGTTACATTGTGAGGATGTATCGCTAGCGTCAGTTTGTATTATCTTTTCATTAATTCGCCTTGAGCTATATTATTTGTAAAGCTTGCAAGGTCTTGGTGCAAAGACCTGATAGTCGCTTGTAGTTCGTTGAGCATATTTGCTCTCATGTGCAAATCGTCAGCGGCATAAACACCTCCTTTTTTGAAAAAAGTGATTTCGTCTTCAGCGGATATTTCTTCCTGAAAATTTATAGTTAACCATCTTTGCTTGATACTTTCTGCGAGGGAAATCTTTTTGCTGTTGCTAAATTCCTTTTCGGTCAGCATGTACCATATAGTAGGAGAGATAAGGCTTTCCGAGTTGTTTTCTGTCCAGATTGTTCCTAGCAAATTCCTGTTTTGCGGCCAGCGAACTTTTTTTCCTGCAGGATTTATAGTCATCGCGCCCACTCCGCTAGTCAATAATCCACCTCCGATTGCGACTGTATTTTGTGTGGCATTTTTCTTTATGGCAACTGTTGCTATCGTGGTGATAGAACCAATAACTATTGAGGCTATCGTCAATTTATTGTTGCGTTTTTGATTGATTTTATCTAAATAATTAGCTATCTGGTCTACCTTTTCTCCTTCACAATCCAATGTAGCAGCAAGTCCGTCTATCTCCTCACTTGCTTGTTGGATTTGTAAAAGTATTTGGAATTGCAATGCTTTTTTGTCAAAAAGTGAGTCATTTTTCGCATTGTCTTTTTTTATCAATAACGGAAGGATGCCGATAGCGTTGGCAGTATATAGATTGTGCAAAGAATATTCGGGTAAAATATTTCGAATCTTTTCTATTTCCGTGTGATTAAACCAATGTATGGGTGTATTGGGAAAATAAGTGTTCGGTTGGCAATAGTCTTGTCCCATTGACAGCGTGCTGATATTGATAGGTTTTGCACAACCAGAAAATATCAACAACAATGAAATGATTGCAGAAAGGGAACGTGGTGTTTTCATGTTTTTTTAGGCAGTATGTTGCAACAGTTTTTCTGCCATAGTCCGGATGGTTGTCTGAATCTCAGGTTTGTAAATGTATTTCCTGATTTCAAAATTCAAAGCACCAACCGTAAAATAGTCATCGCTGTCCCTTCTGAGACGCCATTTGTTCAATGGGTTTTCAGCAAGAAACTCCAGTTGCTGTCTAGTTAGTGGAATGCTGGACGCATATTCATCCTGATTGTTTTGCGAGAAAACAAAATCCCATTGAGTTCCGTTGGAAAATAATAGGGAAAACTGGTTGTTGTTTTTTAATGGAAAATCACGGTCAAGCGATAAAATGTCCATGAAAAAAGAATGTTGTGTCGCATGAAAGGAAATATGGATTGTCGTCAGGAAGTGTTCTTCGTTGCTGTGTTCCGTTGTGTATAGTGGGAAGCTGCTGATGTGTTCTCCTGCGATTTTGCTAAAACTATATATCCCTTCGTTTTGAGAAACCATAGTGTCGCGAATACTTGGAATCCTATCCAGATAAACGCCTGTTTCGTTTTTTTCTTTGGGTAAATCGGATGGACGTTTTGGCCATTCTTCAAAGGAATTTCCCACGATTTTCCAACTTGATTTATCCGAAAACCCTTGCTTTTTACGTAGGCGAACTAGTATGATAAATCCTGTTATGAGGACGACGGAAACTATACTTGGTAGGAGGAGCATGGAGATGATTTAGATGCCTGCGATATCCGCCACGCTTTGGTGTTCCAATATATCCAGATTGGCATCCCTGACATGAGCGAGTACTTTGCGCAACCCGCAAGTCTTCTCGTCGCAGTTTGCACATTTTTCGTAAAAATATTTGCTGACACAAGGCAATAGCGATATTGGACCTTCTATGAGACGCATTACGTCTGCCAATATGATTTTATCGGCTGGTTTTGCCAGAAAATAACCACCGCCTTTACCTTTCTTGCTTTCCAATATGCCATCTTTGCGCATTTCCAAAAGAATGTTTTCCAAAAACTTTAATGGGATTTTTTTCTTTTGAGCAATCTCGGCAATCAATATCGGACCGCTCTTCTGGTTTTGAGCCAGATACATCAAAGCCTGAAAAGCATATTGGGTCTTTTTGGACAACATAGTTATTCCTTTCTATTTGCAAAGCGCAAATTTAGACAAAATATACCACTTTGATGTTTACAAATCAATGACGAGTTTTACGTTGTCGTTCATATACGGACCTCCTGGATATCGGGCGGTGTAGTCGAGGTTAATCCAATATGCGCCGTTGTTTTCGTGATAGTAAATACCGGAAATCTTGTAGTCGGAAAACATCTGAATGATGGCTTGCTGTGCGATGAGGAACTGCTCCTTGTTTCCGATATACAATTCCGGATACATGTGTCCTTCGACCACAACTAGCCGGCATTTTGCTCCAATATCCATCATGCAGTTTGCCATCAATATGCTGTGGTCGTCACAGTCGCCGCCAAAACCGTTCAATATGGTTTCTCTCGCCGTTGCATAATATTCGTCTTTGGACGGGTCGGAAACGTAGTTGAAATTGAGATTGATGTATTTGAATAAAGAAAAGTAGCGCGCCAGATTGCCGTATTTGGGCTTGTATTCCTTGAAATATTCCAGTGAATGCTTGATGGCAAAATTCCGAACAACGGAATCTCGGAAATTCATTTTGGACTGTACGACGCGTGCGGTGCGGCTTTGTATGTTTTCAAAAAGTGCAGGTTTCAGATTGAGTATGTCCGTCGCTTTTTTTTCCTTAATACCAAAATTCTGCTGTACGAGAAACTTGTAGGATCTGAGCGTGTCCTTGACTGTAAATTCCCCTTTTCCCTGTTCGTAAAAAAAGAAGAAAACCGTCAATATGAAAAGTGGCAATATCATCGGCTTCAATAGCCAGATAAATATCCGGACAACCAATATCGCAACCAATATGGAAAGGATAAAATCAAAATTGAAATCACCGATAACCAATGGCGGAATAAAACGGCAGATGAATGGTGCTAACGGGACGATTATCAAAACGCCAATCAGGTAAACTACAAAGTTGACCCAGCCTCGTTTCCAAAATGGTTTTTTGTTTGTCGTGTTGTTCATTGCCTATTACGGACGCAAATATACATCCAAATTATCTGCTCCATATACAAACAAAAGCGTCGAACGGAAACTCCGTTCGACGCTTTTCAAAAATATGACTTTACATTGATTTACATACTAATCTTGCCCTACGATACTGATTTTGAGTGTATTGGTAGGTCTTTGTTTGACTACAGGAGTACTTCCTGTATTGACGACAACGTCGCCATCATGCAGATAACCTTTATTTTTCAAAATATCAATCTGGTCTTTGATGATATTGTCCAATGAGATTTCGTCATCGTAGAAGAACGCTCTTATGCCCCAGCTCAAACTCAACTGGTTGACGATGTGTTTATTTTTGGTAAATATAAACAATGGAACGCTTGGACGATAACTGCTTATACGACAGGCTGTTCTCGCCGTTGCAGTCATACCAATAATTGCTTTAGCATGGGTTTCTTTCGCGATTTTACAAGCGTTGAAGCATATAGAGTCCGCCAATATAGTTGGGGAAGTTGCTTTCGGAACGACATCACCTTCGCGGTCGTATGGATATTCTGTTTTTTCTACTTCCATGATGATTTTACGCATCGTTTCGACAACCAGGATGGGATGTTGCCCCATTGCGGTCTCACCACTTAGCATTACCGCGTCAGTACCTTCCATTACCGCATTTGCCACGTCCGTGATTTCGCTACGGTTTGGTTTTACGTTGGTCATCATGCTTTCCATCATCTGCGTAGCGACGATTACCGGTTTGGAACGGTGTACACAAGCGCGGATGATTTCGCGTTGAGCCAAAGGAACTTTTTCAACCGGCAATTCTACTCCCATGTCGCCACGGGCAACCATTACACCGTCCGATTCGTTTACGATATTGCGGATATCGTCGACGGCAGAAGGCATTTCGATTTTTGCCATGATTTTGGTCTTGCTGTTTCTAGCATTGACGCGGTTGCGCAGGTCAACCATATCGTCTGCTTTTCTCACGAAAGAAAGCGCGACCCAGTCCAATTCATGTTCAAGGATGAACTCAAGGTCTTCAATATCTTTTGGTGTGATGGCAGGAAGAGAGATGTCCGTATCAGGAAGATTGACTCCTTTTTTGGGTAAAAGGATACCGCCATAAGTTACTTCGACCTTGATGTCTCCCGTGGATTTGTCGATTGATGTTACGACAACTTCCAACTTACCATCATCTATCAATATTTTTTCGCCCACTTTCACATCGTCGTGAAGATTGGGATAAGATATGTATATTTTGTCTTTGGTTCCGATAACTTTTTCTGTGGAAGTAAAGGTCAAGATATCACCTCTGTTTAATGTCAACTGACCACCTTCCAGGTCGCCAACACGCAACTTGGGTCCTTGTAAATCTCCGAGAATAGCAAGGTTGAAATGGTTGTCGCTATTGATTTGGCGGATTTTGTGGATTACATCCAGTTTGCCGTCGTGGCTTCCGTGGGAAAAATTTAAACGAAATACATTCACTCCTGCTTCTGCCAACGCATACAGCATTTCGTAAGTAGAGCTAGCTGGGCCTACGGTTGCCACGATTTTGGTACGATGAAACGATGTATTGATAGACCATTCACTTTCTTTAACCTGCATGTTGGGTTGGACATTTGGACTCATAAAAACTTTTTTGTGTAAAAAAATATACAGCACGGTGGCGTGCTGTATGGGTATTGGAATAAACTAGCTTGACAGTATTTTTACCATTCTAAGCCAGTCTTCGTTAATCTTGTCTTTTTCGCGAATGGCGATTTCCAACGGCGTGTAGGCAATTTTGTCATTGATGATGCCTACCATTACGTTAAATCGGCCTTGGATTAGGCTCTCTACGGCATGAAAACCGACACGGCTCGCCAATATACGGTCTATGCAGGTCGGCGCGCCGCCTCGCTGGATATGTCCCAATATAGAAACGCGTGTATCCATCTGTGGTAACCGCTCTCTTACAACTTTCGCGACTTCCATCGCCCCACCAAATTCGTCACCTTCCGCAACTACGATTAGGTTGACAAGTTTTTTGCGTTTTTCCTTTTCGGACAGCGATGCAATGACATCGTCAATATGGGTTTCACTTTCGGGTATGAGGATATTTTCAGCTCCGGTTGCGATACCGCTGTGTAAGGCAAGATAGCCTGCGTGTCGGCCCATTACCTCGACTATAAAAAGTCGGTCGTGGGCGTCGGCGGTATCCCTAATCTTGTCTATAGCGTCAATGGCCGTATTGACGGCGGTATCAAACCCAATAGTAAAATCCGAGCCATACAAGTCTTTATCGATGGTGCCAGGAAGCCCTATTACCGGAAAACCAAACTCCGTACTTAGTTTCAAAGCACCCGTAAAACTACCGTCACCGCCAATTACAATCAGCCCTTCAATACCTCGTTTCAGTAGGTTGTCGTATGCTTTTTGGCGGCCTTCCGGCGTAAAGAACTCCATACAACGGGCGGACTTGAGTATCGTGCCGCCTCTCTGTATAATATTGGCAACGGATTTGGATTCCATTTGGAAAATGTCATCATTGACCATGCCGTGATACCCTCTTACAATACCATATACCTCCAAGCCATAATAGAGACCCGTCCTAACGACTGAACGAATAGCTGCATTCATCCCTGGTGCGTCACCACCGGAAGTAAGCACGGCTATTTTAGAAATTTTTTTGTGCATAATAGTGACTAAAAATACCTTGCGGTACCGAAAAATTTTACAATTCCTTTACAATTACGTCAATTACGCCTGTCGGATTGATTGCCCAAATGTAACGAAAATTATTTTTTTACGCAATCGTGTGCAAAAACGTGGCAGTTGTTTTATCCACATCAAATGAAAATCCACATTGGATAGAAATTTTCCAATGTGGATAAAATAGAATGGTTACAAAAGGTTAATATGTGCTTATTTCCAACCTTTATATGCCACGTCGTAACCTGCTTTGGTATATAATTCTAATTGAACTTTGAATCCATCCAATTTTTGCACATTGCTCTAAGAAATAGAGGCAAGATTAATATTTTATAGGAACCATTACAATATAAGGAGTTCTATTTATTTGATGCTGGCTCATATAATGTAGCATCAGATTAATATAACCATATTTCTTAATATATTTATCCTCTAAGCATATTGGTTGGTCATAAATACGAGAATTCATATTTTTATTTTTGAATTGTCTATGTGGCGAATTGTCTCGCTCTTTTTTTTGTTTATCAGTTAATAATTTACTTACTGTCTGATTATATAGATTCCAATCGGCTTCGGATAAGCTATCGATTGCTTCATATGGCATTGTTGTCTGTGTCAGGCTTTTCTGTTTCCAGGTCATTCTTTTATATAAATGAATCAAGCTATCGCCTTCTGGGCTGTTTTGTAAATCCTTGAACCAGTCTCCTTGACGGTTTTTCGGGTCAAACTTGTAGTTGCCTTTTTTCATTTCGGCTATATAGTAGTTAAATTCTTCTTGGGTAATGCCCGTATTGTTGTCATTGTCTGGATTGAATGTAGTCGTTGCTATTACTTTGTTTTCCGCCTTTTGGATGTTTTCGTTTTTTCTCTGAGCGAAAAGTATTACACAACACAATAAGAGAGGGATAGACAATATGCCCAATAAAAAATTACGGCGAGGTTTGCTTGTACGGTTTATCATAGTAAGACGTTTTTTGAGTGATAAAAAATTGAAACTGTTGCTTAACTGTATAGTTTTATTGCTGCAATTTTGTTGCATTCCCAATATCAATACTTGATATTGGGCTTTGTTTGAAGACTTTTGGATGACGCTATTGTCAGCAAGGTATTCATGGTTTTCACGTATGTATTTTTGGTACAAAAACAGTATTGGACTCACCCATCCAAATGCAATGATTAACCTCATCAACAATAAGTCTACTGCGTGCAATTCTTTGGCATGCTGTTTTTCATGTATTAGTATTTCTTCTTGGATTTCGCAGTTGAGAAATTTTTCCTTATCCAAAAAAATGTAATGGAAAAATGTATAGGGTGATGATAGGCTATTAACAAGGACGAATGTATAGTTGTCCGATTTTGTTTTATGATTTTTTGCAATCCTTCTGAATAATATAGTTATACTCGTACTTAATTGCAATAGAAGGAAACCCGTAATCGTCCAATATACACAGGTAGCTATCATTGCATAGCTAATGTGGACATTGGATACTATTTGTTTAGAAGGAGTATTCTTTACAATAGGATTACTACTATAGGTATCTACTGGTTGATTGTCGTAGTTTGCGATTGATTCGTATTGGTTGTCATTTATATTTGGAATATTGGCTGTTTGCTCAATCGGTAAATCTGTTTTTGTCAGCAGTTTGTTGTAAAATGTTGTATCCTGCTGGCTGACTTGTAAAAATAAGAGCGGTATGACTAGGGATGCCAATACAGAAAACAGCAAATAGAATCTATTGAAGCGAAAACATTTCAATTTGCCTAATACCAATATGTAAAACAATAACAGTACGCCACTGCATGCCATACATCTCAAAAGGTAAAATAGCTTATCCATCTTTTTGATTTTTGATTTGTTGGTCAATGATGTTCCGAAGTTGTTCCAATTCTTTTTGGGATAGTTCGGTCTTTTCTGTAAAAAAAGAAGCAAACTTCAATGCCGAATTATTGAAAAAGTCTTTTATCATATTGTTGACACGAGAGGAAAAATATTTTTCTTTCTGTATCAATGCTTCATATTGTCGACTATTTCCAAAAGTTTTGTACCCGACAAAACCCTTATCCTGCATACGTTTCAATAATGTAGCGATGGTGGATGGAGCTGGCTTCGGGTCGGGGTGGGCATCTAATATATCTTTCATAAAGACCGGTTGCAATTGCCAAATCACTTCCATCAACTGTTCTTCCGTTTTTGATAATTCTATCATATTCTATGTTTGAGTACTTTATTCTACAAATGTAGAATATTATTTTTAAAAAAAACACGATATAGAAATATCGTGTTTTTTTTATGTAAACTTTATTTACTAGTTGTCATCGTCGTCGCCATTTCCATTTGTGGCATTGTCTCCGCCATTTAATGTAATGGGATAGCCATACAAGAAATTGTCACCAGGGTAGAAGCCTTTTAGGGTAACAGACCCACCATTTGCTGTGGCCAATATCTTTTTCAAGTCCTCTATTTTTAGAATATTGGTGTCATTTGCACTAATGATGATGAAACCTTCCTGCATACGGGTTTTGCTTAGCAAACCATTTCCTAGTTTGGCAACTCTTACGCCACCTCTTATATTGTTTTTGCGAGCAGTTGCCTCGTCCAGTGTTACCAGTTCACCGCCTAGTTGGTCAACCGCGGTCTGAGGCGTAGTTGCAGCAAGTGTTCCTACATTGTTTTTCAGTGTGACATTTGTTGTCTTTTCCTTTCCTTCACGGAGATATGTAACGCCTACTTTGTCGCCAGGTTTATGTCCTGCTATTATTGCCGTAAGTTCGGAAGTGCCGGAAATCTTCTGTCCGTCAAGTTTGGTAATAACATCGCCTTTTTGGAGACCTGCTTCTTTGGCTGCGCCGTCATCCTGCACACCATTTACATATACGCCATCTACATCACCTTTTATGCCCAGCTTTTTGCGAGTTTCCTCATCGTCCAAAGAACCACTATAATAGGATATACCTAAATAACCTCTCTGCACCGCACCATATTTAATCAAATCTCCGATTGTTTTCTTCACTATATTGACTGGAATCGCGTAAGCGTAGCCCGCGTATGAACCGGTTGGAGATGCGATTTGAGAATTGATACCGATCAACTGTCCTTCCGTATTGACCAATGCTCCGCCGCTATTACCAGGGTTGATAGCAGCATCCGTTTGGATATAGCTGTCAATAGGTGCTTTTCCGTTGGAAAGTCCGGTGGAACGAGATTTGGCACTGATAATGCCTGCCGTAACCGTTACATCAAGATTCAAAGGATAACCAATAGCCAAAACCCATTGCCCCAGTTTTGCATTGTCGCTGTTACCGTAGGTTATGTAGGGAAAATTGCTGCCTTCTATTTTCAATACAGCCAAGTCGCTATTGGCGTCTTTTCCTATCAGTTTGGCTGTGTAGGATTTTTTATTTGCCATAGTTACTTTTATTTCGTCTGCCTTGTCCACTACGTGGTTGTTGGTAACGATATATCCGTCTGCGCTAATCAAAACCCCACTGCCGCTGGCTCTTTGAGCTTGGGGCGCTTGCTGCGGTCCTCCGAAAAAATCGCCAAATGGGTCGCCAAACAAGTCGCCAAATGGATTGCCACCTCTACCGCTAGAAGAAGTTTTGCTTGGTGTCATTTTTACTTTTATATGGACAACCGCTGGTGTTGCTGCTTCTGCTGCTGCAGTAAAATCTATCTGCCCAGGTGCGTTTCCGTCTTCTTTGAAGGACGCGTAGTTGAATGGAAGTGTAGTTGTGCTCTGTGTTCCGGCATATTTGTAATCGTTGTATTTGCTGAAACCATAAATGCTTCCAAAAGTCGTCGCTGCACTTACGCCGACAACCATCAAAACGTTTTTTAGATTTTTGTTCATCTGTTCAATAAGTTTATTTTTCTAAAATCTATTTTCGATTGCTATATCGATATCCAATACAAATATCTTATCTTATTGGATAGCTTGGTCGTGTGGATACAAGGATTAACAGAATTTTTACGAAACTGTTCGTAGATTAAATGTACTCGTATTAAATAAAATCCCAGAACTAATATGTATTTGTTCTGGGATTTTATTGGTTTAGAACCAACTAATCAGTTCGTAGGATGCAAAAGGCTTTCGTTTTTCTTTGCAAGGGCTTCTAATTTGGCATTGAGCTCTTGAATATCGTAGTTATAGTCAAATATTTTGTCTTCGGCTTTCTTTTGAGCCTTCATGTTTTTGTTGATTGAACTGTTCGCGTCCTGCGCTTTTTTTGCCGCTTTGGATGATTTCTTTGCTGCGTTTTCATCTCCGACTTCGACTTTTGCCGCCATCTTCTGACTATTGTCTGCTGCCGATTTTGCAGCATTCTGCAAGTTGGGCAGGTCATCTTTCAAGTCATTGAGATCACTGGTTTGGTCTTTAACCTTGGACTGTAGTTTTGTAATCTTGTTTTTGATGTTTAGGATTTCTTTGTTGTTTTTGATAAAAGACATGGAGTCTTTAGCGGACATCTGCGCTTGCACAGATAAGGATGCCAATAAGATAGCAAAACCAAGTAGATATTTTTTCATAAAAGTTTTTTAAGCTTGCAAATATAGGTTTTTGGTAAAATAAATGTTAATGTAGCTAAAAGGTAAGGACAATACTTATAGGTTACTTAGTGACGAACTCGTCTTTTATGTATTGGACAAAAGTAGGTAAGGCTGCGTTTCTACTGCTTTTGTGGTATGCCAATATCGTTTCTGTCTGCGCCAATCGTTTGTCGACTTCGATAAACTGTATTTTCAGATGTGTCATAGTTTGGATTACGGATTTGGGTACGATAGCCAAACCCAATCCGCTGGAAACGAGTTCTAATATGGAATGCATACTGTTGCTTTGGTGCGCAATTTTAGGATTGAATCCGAGTTTGTTGCAGATTTGGATAACGAGTTTATAGTATTCGGGTGCATATTCCTGATTAAAGCAAATGAAATGGGCATCCGCCAAATCGCGCTTGTCCAATATGAAGTTTTTAGGGGCGACTATATATAGAGGCTCATTAAGCAGTTTTACAGAAGTCAGTTCATTGGAAAAAACGGGCGTACGCAGAATACCCAGATCCAGCTTTCCACTCTCAAGTGCTAGTTGTTGCTCTTGAGTGGACGTTTCAAAAAGATGAACGTGAAGATAAGGATATTGCTTTTCTATTTTCTTTAAAACCTTTGCCAATATAGCTTTTGAGGTTGAACTGATATATCCGAGTCTGAACGAACCGGAAATGTTTTGGTGGATTTGCTGAGTGATGCTTTTCGTGTGTTCTATGTTTTGGATGATAGTGTTGACTTGGGCCAAAAAGTATTTACCGGCTTCTGTCAGTTCTACCCTTTTGTTGTTGCGTAGGAGCAAAACGACACCTAGTTCTTCTTCCAGATCCTTGATCTGTCTGCTTAACGGAGGTTGTGAGATGTATAGTCTCTCTGCGGCTTTTCCGAAATGCAATTCTTCCGCCAATGCCTTGAAATAGGTTAAGTGTCGTATTTCCATTGATACTTATTAGGTATTATTAAATGATAAAATTAGTATTTTTAAGTATTGTTCAATGGGTTTACTTTTGAAAAAAATAAATTACTATGGAAAAATCAACTTTAAAAGAAATCGAAGAGCGTTTCGATAACGACGTGGAACGCTTTTCCAATCTGGAAACTGCGCAGGCAACCACGCTGGACGCGCGGTACAATATGGACTTGATTACGGACAGTATATCGGCTATTTATTCCCATAAAATCAATGTATTGGATATTGGTTGCGGTGCGGGCAACTATCCGGTCTGTTTGTTACAGAAAATAAATGCCGCAGACGTAACACTTGTTGACTTGAGCCAACCTATGCTAGACAAAGCAAAAGAGCGCGTGAGCGAATTGAGAAAGGGAGATACAGCAACTATAAAAGGTGATTTTAGGACTATAAACTTAGCTGAAAATAAATATGACATTATTGTCGCAACTGCGGTATTGCATCATCTACGTGACGATAAATATTGGGAAACTGCCTTTGCCAAACTATATAGTCTACTGAAACCTAATGGTAGTCTATGGATTTTCGATTTGGTAGAACAGTCCAATACAAACATGCAGCATTTAATTTATGACCTCAAATAAGGTGACTACTTGACGAGCCTGAAGGATGAAAACTACCGAGACCAGGTTTTTGACTATATTAAAAAAGAAGATACACCAAGACCACTTGTTTATCAATTGGAACTATTAAAAAAAGTGGGATTCAAAGATGTTGATGTCTTGCACAAGAAGCTTTGTTTTGCTTCGTTTGTAGGGTTTAATTAATGAACTGGTTTTTATTTTAAAAGAAAGATAGTTTGCAATAGCATAATGTGAAAAATGGTTGAAAAAATCGTGAGATATTCAATACGGTAAAGTATTATATCGAAGTTTGATGAAATGTATTTCATCAGACTTTTTCTTTTAGTCTAAAACGTTCTTTTGCTATTTTTTCAATATTCTCTCTAAAAAATCAACGGTTGCGGCATCGATCTTTTCTTGATTGGAACTATTCATCCAATGGTGCGTATCGTCAGGAATGATCAGAGATTCAAACGGGACGTTGTATTTCAATAGCGCTTTGGAAAGGCCAATACTTTGCTGGAAATCCACATTTCGGTCATCGTCTCCATGAATCAATAGGACAGGGGATTTCCATTGGGAGACATAGTTGATGGCGAAGGACTTTCTTTCAATATCCAATGCCAGCTTGGCGTCTGGTGCATTAGAACTTTTATAGTCTTCCTCATCTGCAGCATGTCCATGTACGCCATGAATGTCAACGCCTGCGGCAAAAATGTCGGAATTTTTACTTAAAGCCAACGCGGTCAAATAACCTCCGTACGAACCTCCGTAAATCCCAATACGGGAACGGTCAATATAATCTTGTTTTTGCAGCCATTCTCCTGCAGTTTTTATATCCATATATTCCGAAGCCCCGTGACTATACACATTTTCTGGTTCGTCAAAATCAAAACCATATCCAATACCACAACGATAGTTGACCGACAATACCGCAAACCCATGCGTGGCAAGGTATTGGTTGACTGCGTAACAATTGGAATAATACGAACTATAATGCCATCCCAATAACATCTGACGGTCGGGGCCGCCGTGCGCAAATACAACTGCAGGAATTTTTCCCTTGGTGTTTTTGGGAAGGAATAATTGTGCATGAATGGTGAATCCGTCTGGAGTAGTAAACATAATCTGTTTAGGTACGATGAATGCTTGTTTCGCAATATTTGTATTGGGTTGTTCTACCAAGTTTTTTGTTGTTCCGTTAGGTTGGATAATCGTCGGAACTGATGATGCCACTGCGTTTGAAGTTATACAAGCTATTCGATTGTCCGCCAACGGTTGTGGATAGACTTCAATTCCTTCGCCTTTTGTTATTGCCGTTATATTTCCGTTGAGGTCAACTTTGTATATATGCCTTCTGTCAATGTCCAATAAGTCTTTTCCCATGTTGGCAGAAAAATAAACAGTCTTTTTATCCGCGGAAATTTTTGGATATTCCACCATATAGTTTCCCGGAGTCAGACATTTTTCCTTTCCGCCGCTTTCCGAAATCGTATAAAGATGCGGCCATTTGTCTTGGTATGACAAAAAACATAGTTGGCTGTCATTAATCCAATTCAAATTAAAACCTCCGCTGGTATTGGGTTCTGTACCTCCTTCCAGAGTATTGGGTGATTGGTAGATTTTTATAGTTTGATTATTGGAAATATTGCTTACATGTATTTGCCAAATCGTCGGTTTGCGCACCAATATGGAATCTGTGTCAAGTCGAGTATTGATAGTCCGTATAAATGCTAGTTTCTTTCCATCCAAAGACCATCTAGGCGAACTATCATAAAAAAACGAGGGAGAAATCCATTGGATAGCCGTAGCCGAATCCCTGAATATACCCACAAATGAATGCCCTTTTCTATTGGATACAAAAGCTATTTTCTGACCATCGGGAGACCATTGTATATCGCTGCATTTACCCAAACTATGGACTAATAGTCTACTCGTTCCGCCATTGATGGAAACATTCCGAATTTCTCCGTCCTTTAGATAGGCCACGGTTTGTCCATCTGGCGAAATCGTTGGATAATCTCCGTCTGTCAGACACATTAGTGTATTTGGGTTGCTGAGTTCAACGCTCCATATAGTTATGGAAGGCACTTGGGTAATGGACTGTGCGTTGTTGGGAGTTTTGTACAAATAACCGCCGTGGTCACCGCCTCTCACAAAAACAGCATATCGTGCATTAGAACTAAGCGTCAGACTAGAAATCTCTTGTTCATCTTTTTCTGAAAACGAAGTCACTTTCATTGCTGCATAGTTTGGGCTTTTTGCAATATATACATTGCGTTTTCCCTTATAAGTTGATGCCCAAGCCAATGTATTGTTTTTCTCGGATGAAGTCAGTTCCGTAATGGTTTCAAAATTCAATATTTCCTTGAGTGACGGCACTTGAGCTTTGAGATGTGTGGATATAATAATGCATAGAAAAACTATTAGAGTTAGAGATTTGTACATAAAGTCAATTTGAATCGAAAGAGGATTGATGATGTTAAAAATAAGCATATTTCTGTTGCGAATAGCAGAAGTTTGCGTGTTTTTGCGGTATTTAGCAATATTTGTTTAGGTTGTTGTCGCAAAAAATTAATACCGAAAATCCAACTTTTTGAAAGTTAAGTCGTTGATTATTATCGACTGTACACAAATGAAAGCGATGTTTGGTCTTATTTTTTAACGCTAATTTTTGTATTATTGTAAGCGATGAGCAGAAAACAAAGAAAAGAAAGGGAAAAAAGCGATTTGATCGAATTGACTTTGCAGCAGGGTTACCATCTTAGTATATTGGATCGAGAGAATGGGTTGATATTTTTACGGGATTTTTTCGGACGCATACGCCCGGACAGGATTTCCGTATATTTTTATTCGGATAAAAAACTTGATGAGGCTACGCATTTATTGATTGAAAATCCTGCATTGTTGAATAACCTAAAGGCTGCTTTGTTTTCTCAACTGGTCAATACGGATCTTGTTCCGTCCCTCACACAAAGCGGACTGATGCAGAGTCAAGGCTTTATGCAGGAACTTTCGCATCGTATAAGTTACAAAATACTACCACCATATAAGGACAAGGATGATTTTCTGTATGTTTTAAACCATATTTTTTATAAATACAGCGACTTCATATGGGTAGAGCACACCTCGAGAAATAGTTGGATTCGTTTTTTCGAGGTTGCAGGGTATATGGATACGGCCAACAATCCCAAGATGATACGACAAATCTTGAAGTCGTTGTTGATATTGTCTTATCGTGTGGCGGATCTGGGTTTGAATCCGGATTTTACGGAATACCTACCAAACGAATATAGACAACAGAATCCTTTTGTGGCGCAGAACATTGCTGCCATTGACTTTGAGAGGTTATTGGACAAGGACGGAAATGGTAATATAACGGAACTGCAAAGCCAATTGTCCGAACTAGAAGTTTTTTTGCAGGCTTGTGCGACGTGTATCAAGACCGCGCAGGATAATCAAAGCCTCCAAGGTGCAAGTGTTTCGTTGACTTACACGACTATGATTATTGAATCCTGTCTGGAACGCTTGAGTATATTGGTCGATGCGATAAGCCAGCAGCATCAGTTGGATACGGGGCAGTTTGTAGATTTGTTCAGGTTGTTGGTTAGAAATGAAAAACGAAAATCCAGCGTCCGTGAATTGTTCTCTCAAAATCTAGGTTATGTAGCCTATCAGATTGCCGAACACAAAGGGCATAAAGGTGGAAAATATATAACGACGACGAAAAAAAGCTGGTTTCGGATGGTGGGTACTGCGGCATGGGGCGGTTTGATTATCTGCGTCATGGCTTTTTTCAAAACCTTGCTGCACTTATTGAAAATACCACCTTTTTGGTTAGGTGTAGCTTATAGTGTCAACTATAGCATTGGATTTGTAGCCATTGAAGAAACGGGCTCCACGTTGGCTACCAAGCAGCCCGCATTTACGGCTAGTGCCGTCGCTAGTTCATTGGACAGCAAGAAAAACAGTCAACCAAACCTTTATCAATTGGCGGTAACTGTCGCGCGCGTCATGCGTAGCCAGAACGCTTCTTTTATCGGAAACTTGATGGTTGTATTGCCCGTTTCTTACGTGATTGCGTGGCTGTATGATTTGTTTACAGGACATAAATTAGTAGAGGGAATCCATGCATTTGAAATGATAGAAGACCAGCATCCATGGCATAGTTTGTCCTTGTTGTACGCTTGTAATGCAGGTGTTTTTTTGTTTGTAACCGGACTATTGGCTGGATATGTAGGAAACAAAATGAAATATGAACATATCGCGGCTCGTATAGTTGACCATCCAATACTAAGCGTGACCATGTCAAAAAAACGCTTGCAAAAAATAGGAGATTACATTGAGCACCATTCGGGTGCATTGGCGGGAAATATTGCTTTTGGTTTTTTGATGGGAATGAGTAGTGTTGTTACATTGATTTTCGGATTGAAATTTGACGTAAGGCACGTCACCATTGCCTCTGCCAATGTTGCGTTTGGAATTTATGGTTACGGATTCAGCAATCTTACGGGCGTATATCTGGCACAGACTGCGTTGGGATTGTTCGGTATTGGCTTTTTTAATTTTGCGGTCAGTTTCTTTCTAGCTTTTTATGTGGCTGTACGGTCGAGAGGAATAAAAATGCGCGACTATCCCGAATTTATTAAAATACTCTGGTTGTATTTTCGAAAACACCCATTGCGTTTCTTATTTCCAGGTAAAGGCATCAAAACAGGGGAAGAGGATACGCAAGAATAAACCAATACAAAATCAAACCTTCCAATATCTATCGGATAACTATTGCTTGACCGAAAATGAAATAAATGCAGAGATTTTTTTTGCGAATTGGACTAGCTATTGTTTTGTGTAGCTTGTTTTCTATTGTCTCGTATGCGCAGTCCAATTGGAAAGGTTATGTCAAGTCGGGCATTGATTCTGCTGGTTTGTCTGCCAAAATAGTAACACTTCGCCAGCATCATATAGTAGACTCGACTTGGTCTCAGAAAGATGGATTTTTTTCTATTTCATTGTCCAATGAGATTGATATAATTAGAGTTTCAAGTATGGGATTTAAAGATACTTTGTTCAATATCATTGATTTTTCAAACGTAAAGGAAATCTATTTAAAAGAAGAAACTGTCTTATTGCAGGATGTTACCATTGTTGCCCGTAGCAATGTAAATCCAACTATAAAGTCGGATAAAATTACGTATAGTCTAAAAAAGAATATTGCGGCAACAGGTTCCAATGTCTGGAATCTATTGGGGCAGATTCCGAACGTACAACTTAATGGCAACCAGATTGGAATGGTAGGAAAAGGTTCGGTAAAAGTTTCCATTGACGGAAAGATGGTTCAGTTGTCGGACAAAGATCTGGCAAATTACTTGCAGACGGTTTCGAGTAATAGTATTGAAAAACTGGAAATCGTCCAAAATCCTTCTGCGGATATGGATGCACTTGGCAACAACGGCATTATCAATATTATCACCAAGCGACAGAAAAACGATGGATACCAACTCAATATACAATCTGCATACAAACAATTCCAACGTTATCCAGGTATAGATTTTTCAGAAAATCTTACCTATAAATACAAGGATTGGGATTTTTTTATAAACACCAACGTTTCTCGTACGAGATCTCGTTTTGGATTTGGTTATGATGTCGATCTTCCCAAAGTCGATTGGATATTGACAGACACGGGGAACTATCAAATAGGGAATGTGTCAACCAATTTTGGAGCGGATTATCGTATTGGGAAAAAGTCTACAATTGGGACTTCTATTGTATTGGGTCGATATTTTGAAAAAGGTGCAGACTATGTACGAAACCCTTATTTTCAGCAAATGGGTAGCATGGACTCTTTGTTAAAAACCTATGCAACCTACTATCCGATAGCCTATACTCAATCCTACAATCTGCATTACGAGTGGAAACCAGACTCTACCGGAAAAAAGCTTTTTTTGGATGGAACTTATTTTAATTATCATCGGACGGACAAATCTGATTATGAGGGTTATATGCTTTGGAATGACAACGATCCGATAAAAAAAGACATTCATCTGCAAGCTAATAAAGCCATGCAAAATATCCACATTTATACGTTTCGGGCAGACTATAGTTTGCCTACAAGTTTTGCTACATGGAAATTTGGCACAAAATTAAATTTTATCAATACCTATGTGAATGCGTTATATTATGATAAAATAGGATCAAATCTGGTTTTCAACCGAGATGTAAGTTCGGAGTATAAATATGGGGAAAATACGGAAGCCTTCTATGCGGAAGGAAACAAGAAATGGGATAGGCTGAGTTTGGGTATTGGGCTGCGCGGGGAATTGACACAGACGAAAGGAGAGTCGTTGCTGACGGGAGATAAGATGCACAACAATTATCTGCAAATATATCCTGTTGTCAATCTGGACTATACGATTGACAATGATCACACATATTCTTTTACATTTGGCAGAAGGATTAATCGTCCGACTTTCTGGAATTTAAATCCATACAAGTCAATGTTGACAGCTTATAGTTACTATGAGGGAAATCCTTATTTACAGCCAGAATACAATACTAATATCACATTTCAATACAACTATAAAAGTCGATGGATAAGTGCCGTTTATTTTTCCTTATTGGACAATGGATTTGGAGATATTACGATTGCTGACACGATGCAAAATTTAATACTTCGAACTCCTAAAAATTTTGTTAAGAGCAACAAGTATGGATTTTCTGAAACTTTTACCTATTCAGATATTCCTTGGTTGAATACCAACAATTCAATTGCTATCTACTATACTGATAGCAAGTCTAAACTTGATTATGTGGAAGGTAGAAAAGGTTGGGGCGCTTATTTTTCGACTAACAATACTATTAATTTCAATAAATCTAAGTCGCTGAGTGGACTTGTTAATTTTTGGTATCAGATGCCGGAAACTAACTTAATAAATCGTTCTAATCATTATTACTCATTAGATATTGGGATGAATTGGTCTGTAATTGCAAATAAATTTTCCCTAACGGCTAATCTTCATGACCTTTTCAATAGCAGTGCTCCAGCCTATACATCAACAGTTCGCGGTATTACGGAAACCTATTGGACGTTGCAGTTGAATAGATTTTTTACCATAACGGCCACATTCAATTTAGGTAATAATAAAGTGACACAAAAAGAAAAAAGTGAAGACGCAGAAGAAAGCAAGAATAGACTATAAGGATGGTTATCCAACAATGATTTCAGTCTGTTTAAATACAAAAAAGCATCCCATCCGAAAACGGATAGGATGCAACGAAGCAGAACCTTATAAAAACATCGTTTGAATTAATTTGTCTGAATGTAGTAGATGCCGGTAATGGCAGCTTTGCCGTCCGTCGCCAAACCTATTTTAGCGGTTGCTGTAGGTCCGTCTACTTTGAATACTGCTGATTTGGCAACTTTGTCTTCTGTATAATAAAGAGCAACATAACCTGTACCGTCCAATGCAGAATAGTTTGCATCTCCAGAAGTGCTTTGTATAGACGTGTTGTCAGGCGCTCCTGTAACCCATTTGAAAGAGCCGTCATACACGTTTACTACGGCAAGTTTCAAACCACCGTATACCAATGCTCCATAGAAAGGTGTAGCGTAGATATAAGGTTTAGGACACATCGTCAATAGGAAATAACCTTTACCTAAATAGTTCTTTTTGTAAACGTATTGACCGCCGGATAAATCCGAAACATTAAGGAAATAGGATTTGTCGTATTCAGTTGTTCCTTTTTTTATCTTTAGGAATGCGACAGGCTTATTGGCACTGTACTTTTTGCTTTTGTCATAATCCAACATCGTACCTAACGCGTAAACATCACCGTTTTCGTCCAAGTCCAATCCTCTGGTCATCAGTGCTCCGATACCTCCAGTACGACTATCGCCAATTACTTTTTGCAATTGCATACCTGGGTAACTATACACAGCAATCCAGTTGCTATCTGGAGAAGCCGTAGCAAAAGTCAACCCATTTTCCACTTTCCAAAAGGAAGCAAAAACCTTGTCATCCACTTTTAATATATCGGTAAAAAAAGCCTTGTCGCCATTTCCTGCGAGGTCAACAGCATTGATTTCACCCTGTCCGACTATTTGCTGGGTTGTGGCATCCAATCTGTACCACTGCGTATAATTTTCCGCATTTTGCCATGCGTTTTTAGTAAGTAAAATTTCAGTTCCCACATTGCCATAACAAGTCATGGTTTCCGTTTGTAGTTTGGATACTTGCGTGAGTTTCTTATCCGCATCAGGTTTGTAAACGGTTACTGCGCCTGGGTTTCCCTGATTGAAAAGCAGACTAAACAACATTCCGTTGTTAACAGCATAGTTGAAAGTAGTACCGTCTTGTTCTACTCCGGTTCCCTGTGTAGCCAAAACTCCCGAATCCAAAGTATTGGAAGTGTATAGTACATCAGCTCCCGCATAAGGAGAACTACGACCAGACAATACGAATATACCGTCCTTGGGTTTTACCACTCCCGTACTATCGCCACCGCCGTTATTGTCTGGTTGGTCATCATTTTTGCTACATGCACTGAATAATACCAGTGCGCTCGCCACACATACTAAAAAATTGCTCCGTCTCATACGTATATTGTTTAATTTTTATAGAAATATTTATCGATTAATGAAATACCTGAATTTTATATTGAAGGCTCTACCGGGTTTTTGCAAACTGAAATTGTCATACAGTCTTTTGTCTGTTATGTTTTTGCATTCCAATGAAACGTTGTAACGTCCGTCTTTAAAGGAATACACGACATTGGCGTCGTGAGCCAGTTGCTCTGGTATAGTACGTTTTGTGTCGGCTGCGCCTTCATTTTTCCAATAGAGATAAAAGGAGTGCACGTATAGCATATTGTAGCCAATACTTAGTCTGTCATTTTTTGCAAACACATCTCCGAAGAAAACGGAAGCATCTGCATTTCCATACAGATATGGGATATTGGGTATGCGTTCTTTGTATGTATTGCTCAACACGTCAGGTAAGTCAATACGGTATTTTTGTCGGTCTCTTATGTTTTGATACGTGGCATTAATTCCTGCCGTAAAAAAGCGTTTATAGGAATATCGTACTTCTGCTTCCGCTCCCATATTGGAAACGTCCAACAGATTGTCCGCTTTCATTGTATTGGTATAACTGTTGAACGTATAGTAGATAAAGTTCTTCGCTTGATAATAGATACCCGTTGCGGAAAAATAAAGTCGATGCTCATTGAACGGCAACGTATAGTTAAAACTAAGGTTAATATTATCGCTGGACTCAGGTTTTAGATTCCAGTTACCTTCCTTGTTGATGGCATCGCCAAAGAGGTCGTCACTTTCGGGAAGTCGATTTGCTTTTTCATAGGAAAACTTTACCTGAAATTGAGGTTGGATAAAATAAGACGTTGCCAATCCGTAGCCGAATTTGTTCAACTTCACGGACGCGTTTTGATAGGTTGTATCGCCCGAGTTCAGAACATCTGTTACAATAAGTGTTGTATAGGATCTCTGGTATAAATATTTTCCAAAGACAGTCGTATTCCACTTGTCTGAAGCTTTGTACTGATAACTTAATCCTAATATATTTTTGTCTGTTTTCTGAGGAATATCGTCTATTGGAGAATAAGGTGCAACTGCGTTGTAACCTTTTCGGTTAAAATGGCTAAATACATCGTTGAGTCCAATATAGTGTTGCGCTCCAAGTTTGTATGTTATAGTTGCAGAAGCATTACCAAGATTGTTTTTGTATTTGTACAGATTGTATCCATGCCAGCTCTCGCCGCCTTTTCCCCTATAGTTAATGGAGTCTCCAGACCATCCATAACGAGCGTGAACGGTGTCAATGCTTTGGTCTTGCCCCAGATTATAGTTGGCATTCAACGTAACGTCCAGACCTTTAGTAAACAAATCTTTTTTCAGGTATTTCAAGGTAGGCGTCACAATGTTTCCTTTGGTGTGCCATGCGCCAAATACTGCTTCGATGCGAGCACCTGTCTGTATTTGCTTATAGTATTGACCTAATGTGATTCCTACCAAAAACTGGTCTGCCCATTTCTGGTCTACAAAACCGATTTGCGCTATTGCCGTTTCATTATGGTATTGGTCATGGAAACGGCGAACTGTTGTGTCCTCCGTATATTTTCCTGTATAGAGGTTGGCAGCATCAACAGTAACCTTATAGTTGTTGTTCGAATAATTCTGAAAAGCATTTAAACGAAAAGTAAAACCTTTTTTTGAAGTCAATGCCATATTGATATTGGAACGGTGCGTATTGAACGAGCCGTAAGAATAAGAAATATCCAAGAAATTGCGCAGCTTATTTCCCGTAATGATATTGACAGCTCCGCCCAATGCATCACTACCCAACCATATTGGGACAACACCTTTGTAAACCTCAATTCGCTCCGCAAAATTGATAGGAATATTATTGATTTGAAAAGATGCACCCATATAGTCGATAGGCACACCATCTAGAAAATATTTTACTCTTTTTCCTGAAAAACCACTTATTGAAAAATCAAAATCCGAACCAACTCCACCTGTCTCGCGCAGCCTTGCGCCGGGGATTTTGTCCAATACATGCGCAATATCTAAGGTTGTATTTTGAAATTTCTGAGCGTCGATTGCCGTTACGTTATAGGCTTGACGATTGGTTCTTTGTACCGAAGTATAGCCCAATACAGATACATTTTCTAGAGATGTTGTGTCTGATTTTAGTTCAAACGAAAAGTTTTGATTTTGCTCGCTGACTTTTATTTTAGATTTTAAAGTACGATAACCTACGCCTGTGATTTCCAATGAATAGAATCCATTTGGAATATTTTCGAATACAAAATGTCCGTTGGAATCAGTCGATGTTGATTTGTTGAGGGCTGAAATATGGACGGAAACGTCGGATAAAGCTTGTTTTTCTTCGTTGTAAACCGAACCGGCAATCGTATTTTTATTCCCTTGAGCAAAAGTAGTTATGCAAATAAACACGGTGACTACAACACTTACTATTTTTCTTAAATACATGATTATTAATGGTTAAAGGACTTCGCTAAGCCCATTCAAAACTGGTAATCCTAGATAAACTGAGGTTTCCAATAAGGAAGAGCGCAGACGTACATTTACGATATCGGGAATTTTTTCAGACAATATGGGTTAAATACTTTCACAACTTTTAAGTCCTGTTTAATTTTGCGAAAGCGAATGTAGAACCTCTCAAAGGGAAGCATTTACGAATGTGGAAGTCTTATTTGTGAAAATAGAAGTTTGTTTATGCGCTTTGAACTGAAAGATTCTGATTTTAATGATTTTATTGCTCCTTTTGACGACAAAAGCGAAAATGCTATTGTAGGAAAAGAAGTGAAAAAGCTTAAAATCGCTATGCCCAAAGGTGACATACATTTTAAAGAAGAAATGCTTCCCGACGAAATGTCCATATTGGAAGGCCGCTATCAGATGCAGGAAGACGTGAATATTTCTGGAAAAGGAGAGGGGCATCTCTTGGAAATCCAGTTCAATCTTTCAGATAAGGATATCAGTTATCTAGACAAGTCCGATCGAGAAGGAATTGCACCAGCTAATTCGGCCAATATCAAATTTCTTTCTGCTGACGAGAATGCAGCAAAGATTCTTTTCCAAAAAGATGTGACTTACAATACATTTGATATTCATCTGCCCGCCTCGTTTTTGGACCGTTATGCTGGCGCATCTAAACTGTTGGACAATTTTTTGGAAAAAAAATACAGTGATGAAAGCAGCTCGCTTACACAAAACAAAATAAGCATCAGTCCTAATATTTACAATGTGATAAAGGATGTGAAAGGATGCTCGTATGAAGGATTGACAAGACGGATATACCTAGAGTCCAAAACGTACGAACTGATTGCACTACTATATGAAAAAGCTGAAAACCAAAAGGACGAAACGTTTCTGTTAAGCCCTGCAGATAAGGAAAAGATACACATGGCGGCGTTTCTCATTCGTGAAAATCTGGAAACGCCACTCACGATACTTGAGCTTTCGAGGCTTGTCGGTATCAACCAGACTAAACTGAAATCAGGATTTAGAACGCTTTACAACACTACGGTTTTTGGTTATATGCAGGAGTTCAGAATGCATCAGGCAAAAAAATATTTGCTGGACACCAATCTTCCAATACAAGAAATAGGCATATTACTGGGTTACCAGAATATTTCCAATTTCAGCAATGCATTCAAAAAAATACATGGCTATTCTCCTGTTTCCATGCGCTCCAATACCGCAAAAAGCATAAATGCTATGCAACAGAGTTGCTTATGATAGTGACAATATTTTCTGTTATTCAATGGATATTTGTCATAGTTGGCAGCTTGTTGTTGGTGGGATTTATTTTCGAACAATATAGCAGGCTTCGCCTAGAACGTAATATTTAC